>JAUPLE010000175.1 GCA_030837085.1 Acidobacteriota bacterium
GTACCATGCCACTCTTGCCATGCAATTTCTTGCTTGACCGCAATGTTTCGCGTGTCTGGTTACCCGCGCACGCCATTGCGCGACTAAATGTCATACGAACAATTAACATTACCAATTCCTCACAATTGGTTAGATTGACTGGGTTTTAACCCGGCGTATCCCAAGGCACCAAGGCACAAAGGCACAAAGGAACACCAAGATAAAAAGTTTTTTTTAGGAGCGTAAGCAATATGGAAAATAAAACCGATCTTATTCCCGATAATATGACGATAATGGAGGCTTCTGAATTCTGGGATACTCACAGCACTGCCGATTATCCTTCAACGGTAGCTCCATTTGAGTATAAACCGGTAGGACGTGTTACCTTTGTGGCTATTGCTGAAGAATTGAAGGAACAATTGGTAAATAGAGCCAAAAAGAGCGGTATATCAATCGAAACCTTAGTTAATTTGTGGATCCAGGAAAAGCTCACAGCTTAATTTTGCAGGTTCTCTCGCCACTGAGTAAATAAAAAGGCGCCGGAGAACATCAAGTTTTTTTATAATAATCCCTTGGTGTACCTTTGTGCCTTGGCGCCGTGGTGGCTATTTTCCTGGCAGGCGAAATGGAAATCCAATTTTGCTTTTCAAGTGATTTCATCGTCCGAACTTTTGTTTACAAAGGATGAGAGTGTATATGTAGATTTCAAAAAGAAAGTATTCCTTTATTATATGGATGTCAGGCCGCTGCTTGAGATGGTCCGGTCGGAGGTGTATAAGCGGATAGAATCGGGAGTTTTTGGAAAGCGGAACTATGCGTGAACGATTAAGCATCCTGGCGCGAATATGCAACCGTTCGGATTGAGAAGTTGTATGACTTACTGGAAAGGCTTGATGATATTGAAGAATTTATCCGGCGAATAAAACCGTTTATCTAAAAAGCCAGTGGGGGGCATGGAAATAACTGATTGGTGCAGGTACAGAGCCTGATGCCGTAAATAAATTATGCCTCCCGGAATAGTTCTACAAATGGGACCCCCAGCATGGGGGCTCTTAATTTCAAAAGAGCACGATAATAGCCACAGCCACGTGAACCAGGATCAAACTCCAGGCCAGGAGAAATAACAACACCGGTTTGATAGTTCCATGGTGAAGCCAATGACCTTCTTCATTTACTTCCAACGGGAATTTCAGCGGTAATGAGTCCACCAGCATCGACTGTCGCGGATTGGAGGGTAGATAGAGGATCGGCTCAGCCGCTTCGTCGCCGATTTTTTCCGTGGGCAGGGCGTTGGAAGCCCCTGTATATACAACCCCCATACGATCTCGGAATTCATAAGAATATTTCAAAACCGGTACGTTGTTTATCCGGGTATTGGTAATAGAAGAGGAGATACTGGTTGCCCCGGTGATTTCGCCGGAACGTAAGAGTATTATTTTCTTTGCCCCGGAGACGACTGAGGGAATAAACAAAGCGAGCCCCACAATTGGAAAAATCAATAAGAAAAGCAGTATCCAGGGTGAGAACATGGACCTTCGTGAACCTTCCAGGCGGGAGACTTCGGGATTTTCCGGCAGGTAATGGGCAATTACGCGGTCGCCGTTGTTCCAGGTTTGCCCGGTGGTATAACATGTACCATTGACCGGTTCGCCGTCCCCGGGTTGAAATTGAAAGCGGTATTCGTAAACCGGTGTTCTATTTACATTGGCATTGGTACCCTTTACCTCTTCGATCACTGCCGGCGCTTCGGCATAAGACCGGGATAGACGCCATTCATCTAGCGGATGAAGGGCAGCCCCAAATACCCAGACAAAAAGCATACCGAAAGAGAAAAAGATAGCGCCCATGAGACCGATAATACCTGTCAGGGCAGCACATGCCGTCGGCAGCGGCACCCATCGCGGCGGAGGAACCAACCGGCTGATCCGCTGCGAAAACATTCCCGCTTGGGGACTCGTTGAAAATGTTTGATCTGTCATAAGTATATGATATCCAAATCCAAATCGATAGTCAATAGCATCCATGGAAAACTCCTCCATGTATCCTTGTATTTTGTCCAAAAATTTTCAAAAGACCCTTGTATTTTGTCCATAGTTTATCTATAATACCTCCAAACCCAATTCAGTTAAGGAGTTCACAGCGCATGGATTTTAATACCTTACTTATCTATTTACCGGCGGCCGATTTTACCCAGCCATACCCGGCAATTCCTTATCTGGCCGGTTATTTACGACGCCAGGGCGAAAAAGTTACCGGCAAAGACTTAAATATCGAAGCCCATGAATACATCCTCAGCAAAGAATTCCTGGCACAATGCCAACAAAAAGTAAACCAACGGTTCACCTTCCTGGGTAAAAGAAATTCCCTTAATTTCGTCGAACAAAAAGAGTATTTAAAATGCCTGGATGCATTAGGTATCGATCCCAAAACCATGGAACCGGGAAACTACTTGCCCGGCTTCCGGGAGAAAGAAAGATTCTTTAATTTCAAGGAATACCAAAAAAATACCCGGTTCCTGGCGCAAGCATTTACACTCATTTCCGCCGCCCACTTTCCCACCCGGCTCGACGCCGCCATGTATACGACCCCTTTTTTCCTCAGTTCCCGGGCCGATATCACGGAGCAATTTGATAAAGATACCAATCCCTTTATCGAGTATTACGAGCAAAAACTGCTTCCCCTGGTGACCGCGCAAAAACCGGATTTAGTCGGGATATCCGTTACCTATCCCGGCCAGGTCCTGCAAATGTTCGCCGCGGCCCATCTTATCAAGAAAACATTCCCCGGCATCCATATATGCGCCGGCGGCGCGTTTTTATGCCGCCTGGTTTTAAATATGCCCCGAAAAAAAATGAAAATCCTCTTCGAATTCCTGGACAGTATAATCCTTTACGAAGGTGAGACCGCCCTATATCAACTTATCTTACATTTGAAAGACCTTAAAGCGGCTGCCGACCAACCCTCAGCCCACACGTCTTCATCACCCGGGCGACGGCCTGCTGTTCCCTCTCTGCCCAATGTTATTTATTATGACCGGCCGAATTATGAAATCATATTTCCGCCGAAGGAGATACTGGAGGAAAACCCGGATGAATTACCGCCCCCGGATTACGACGGGTTCCCGCTGGATCGCTATTTATCCCCGGGAATAGTTTTACCTTATGCGCCGACGCGGGGGTGTTACTGGAATAAATGCGCTTTTTGCCATTATGGAGCAACCAAAGAGGGAACAGCCCGGTATCGGGAAAGGAGCATTGAGAAAGTGATAACCGATATGGAATTCCTGGCGGCCCAATATAACGTAAACCACTTTGCCTTTGCCATTAACGTCATGTCCCCGGTCATGGCGTTACAAATTGCCGATGAAATAATAAAGCGAAAACTCCCTTTTCGCTGGAATACGGAAATAAAAATCGAGAAACAATTTACCAGGGAAAATTGCCTGCAATTGAAACAAGGAGGATGTTTATCCGTGGCCGTGGGCCTGGAATCCGGTTGCCAAAGAATATTGGATTTAATCGAGAAAGGCTGTGACCCCAATACCGCCAAAGAAGTGATTAAAAATTTTTCTACCGCGGGGATTGGCGTTCAGGTTATGACATTCCTCGGTTTCCCAACGGAAACCACCCCGGAAGCAATGGATACCATCGAGTTTATCGCTGGGAACAAAGAGCATATATTGTTATTTACCATGGGTGATTTCGAGTTATTACCCGGTTCCCGGGTATTTAAAAATCCCCGGGCCTATGGGATAACCGATGTTCATTATACCGGAGGGGATGAATTCAAACTAATATGTTTATATAAGGAAAAAGACAGGACTAAACAGGAAGCGGATGCAGAGATGATCGACTCAGCCTATTACAAGGCGGCGCGCGATTATGTCGCGTTGGAATTCCCTTTTGCCGGCGCAGTAAGCACCAATCATACCTTCTTATATTTGGAACATCTCGGCAAAGATATCTTTAAAAACCTGGAAATGCCGGGCGATACCGGGCAAACCGAACCGGCCAAAAAATTGGACGGCCTATCCAGGCTAAAATTAAGCCCGGGCATAAAGATAATGGCGGGAAATTTTAGCCTCCGGGCAATCAACGAAAGCGTCGAAAAAGGCACGGATTTCCTCAATGACAGCATAAAACGTGGCGGCCAATCTCACCGGCAAGCGTTATATAAGCTGGTAAACAAGGAGAGGATTTACCCTTCGACTCCCGGTTGCTATTATATTTCAGCGGCTGATATGAAATGGGCGGATTTACCCGGTCCGGTTAAAGAGATGCTGGATATGTGTAATGGCGAGAACTTATTTAAGGATATAATAGAATCCAGGGGGGCAATAAATAAGGAGTTTATTGAGGATATGTTAAACCAGTTGTTTACGGCGGGAATTTTAATCATTTGAAATATACTTCTTTATTAGGGGGCAGGCGATTCATCTTTCCGGTTTGATGAATCAAACCCCTACCAGGGTGATTTTAACGATCTCGTTGCGGGACAGGAAACGCATGGGCGGCCCCCAATACCCTGTCCCATAACTGGTGTAAATAAACGAATCATTCTTCCTAAAAAGACCCGCGGGATACTTATAATACAACCAGACCAACAAATCCATGGGTGGAATCTGCCCGCCGTGCGTATGACCGCATAATTGCAAATCCACGCCTTGCTTCACTGCCGCGGCAAAATTATCCGGTCGGTGATAAAGAAGAATAATAGGTTTCGTTAAATCACATCCTTTCATGGCCGTTTCCAGGTCCGGTCCCTTGCCGCCGAACCGGCGTGCTTCATCGTCATCTAATCCCACTACTTCTACCCTATCGGCAACCGTCACATGCTCGTTTCTCAGTATCTTCATATTGGAACGGCTTGCCAACTCATTAAAAATATCCAATCCCGCATAAAACTCATGATTGCCCGTAACCGCCAGGACGCCATAGGTGGCATTCAGGCGCTCCAGGTGCTCGCAGAACGCGGCATCCTCACAGATATTACTGTCGATCAAATCCCCGGTAATCACCACCAGGTCCGGTTTCAAACCATTCACTGTATCTACAATATGACCGATAGTCTCTTTTGATTTATAACTTTCCAGGTGAATATCCGAGAGATGCACAATGGAAAAACCCGATATAGAGACCGGCAATTTCTTGATGGGGACCGTAAACTCCCTGACTATCGGTTTGCGAAGACCGTTTACCAGCGACACAATGACAATGATGCCAATGACGCACAGGCCGATAATAGTCAGCAGTTTTGTCTGGCTCGGCGCCAATTTTGTCGCTGCGAATGCCACCAGGAGCACAAAGAAACTGACGGCAATAATACCCATCCATATATAGGCGTAGTAGTTAAGGAAGTGGATTTTAAACCCCCGGGAGAGAAACATCCCGATAAAAAAAGAGATTCCGGAAAACCAAAAATAGATTTTTATGGCTCTTTTGGCATTAACAGAAATATCCAGGTTGCCGGCAATGACCTTATAAACAAAAAGATGCAAGCCAAGGTATATCAAAGAGGCAATCGAAATAAAGATAATAAACGAGGTAATGCGGTTCATAATGTACTGACTCCTATTTCCTTCAAGATTAAAGGAGGTATGTTACCAGTTTTCCCGGTTATTTGCAAGTCAGTATTAAGAGGAAAACAGGGGGAAAAAGGAAGACCCGGGAGGGCTTGCTGGAGTTGGGACAATGTCCCATCGCGTATTTACGCATTGCCCATCCCGGGCTTTCTCTTAGTAAAAATTAATATAGTAAGTGGTAATAAAACATAAGGTCATATTCTGCAATAAAAATTGCTAAGTGTCAATACAACTTTGGTTGTATTTTTGGGTGGAAAATAATCCCCTTAAACGTAAAACTAAAGTTGTACATTTTTTATTATGGTTGTATTTTTGTCCGTTTTGGTTTATAATTTTTCCCTTGAAACTTTAATCTCTTGGGTTATGTTAATGAGTTTAAACAAGAAGCTGGCTATTTTTTTTGCAGTACAATCTCTAACGTATGGCGTACGAAATACGGCGAAGAGCGTGCAACGTGCAATGTGCATAGCGCCATATACGAAGTATGAGGTACGGGAATGACAACTAAAGACAACGACAAACCCACGATCTTGATCGTGGATGACGACCGCCAGGTATTAAAAAGCCTGAAAATCTGGTTCAAGAATGAGGGACTTAATCCAATCGTAGCTTCCAATTCCATTGAAGCTTTAAAAGCAGTGCAGGAAAATTCGGTGGACGCCGCCCTGGTAGACCTTAGGATGAGCACAGAGGACGGCATCAGCGTTTCTAAAAAATTAAAAGAAATGGATGAAAACATTAAGATAATCATCATGACCGGCTTTCCCTCTTATGAAACCGCTGTCAAAGCGATGAAAGTCGGGGTTACCGATTACATTTCCAAAGGCTCCTCCAATGAAAAAATTATGTCTGTAGTCAAAAAAGCCCTGGAAGGCCGACGAAAAGAACAACCAACCGTGGAAAAAGTTGAACCTATAAAAGATAGGCTTTCCTTTATTCTTATTTGTAATCATTCGCTGATCAAAGAAAGACTGGAAACAATCGCAAAAACCGCCACAGAATTTGTGATGGTAAAGTCATTTCCAGGAGTGGACCAATTGAAATCCAAGAACATTTCACAGGAGGTCGATGTGGCCCTGGTCTGCGCCAGTTGCAGCATAAAACACTTTAACGAGGCCTTTGATATTTTCCCGGAACTCTATCGCAGTTACCCGGGGATTAAACCGATTCTTATTAACGAGTCCTTTTCAGACCAGGAGAAAGTGGAACTGTTAAAACTGGGAATTCGCGGCTTTTTCTCCACGGAACTTGATTCCGCAACTCTTCAGAAAGCCATGCGTCATGTAAAAAAAGGAGAAATCTGGGTCAGCAGGTCTGTTACTTATTTATCCCTCAAAGATATGGCCACTTATAAAACTACCACCACGGCGCTGCCTGATAAAAACCGCTTCGGGTTGACAGACCGAGAGGTGGACATACTCAGGACATTGGTAATGGGCCTTAAAAACAAGGCCATCGCTGAAAAACTTTTCATCAGCGAAAAAACAGTAAAAACTCATGTAAACCGGATTTTCAGGAAACTGGGCGTTGCCAACAGGACCCAGGCAATACTGGCAGCCATGGAAAATAAACTTTTGTAGCTTATTTAAAGAACGTGAACTTAAAAAAGAAATTGATCCTGCTGCTGCTGATTTCCGGCTTTATCCTGGCTCTTATTCTTTTCCTCGGTTTCCGGTTCACCATGGTTCCATCTTTGAAAGATCAAAAGGAAATCTATATAAAAAAGATGCAGAGGAGAATCCAGGTGGCATTGTCCATCGAGGAAAATAATATCACCCTGCTTTGCAATGATTGGTCCGATTGGGAGAGCTTGCGACAGTACATGGAGCATCCCTTACAAAAAAGGGAACTGGAAGCCGATGTACTGCCGGATGCCATGTTAACCGAAGGAATGATGGACCTGGTGGTAATATTTGACCTGGATCAGCGGATTCTTTTTTATAAAAATTTTCAGCCGGCAATCGGATTTATCGACCTCAATGTGGGGGGAATCCCTGGAGGAATAAAAAGAATCGACCGGGAAATGCGCGAAAAAGGGGGCGCGGTAAAAGGAACCATCATTACTCCCTATGGGCCGGTGATGTTCGTGGCCAACCCTATCTTTGACAGCAATCGCTCAACCCGCAGGAAAGGCGTGCTGCTGATGGGGCGCTACGTAGGTCAAAGAATGATCGATCGCTTTTCGTCCTATACGGATGAGAAAATACAAACCCTGGATTATAATCAACGCTACCTGGTGAATACGTGCGAAAAAGAGGGCAAAGACGAAGATATGCTCTATTGCGAAGCCAAAGACAAAATTACCGTATTTTATGTCCTGAAAGATATTAATAATACACCGGCCGTTATCCTGTATACGGAAACGGATAACCGCATATTCCGCGTTATGAATATCCATATTATAACCTTTATCGTTATCACCATGAGCCTTATTTTCTTCCTGGGGCTACTGCTTTATGGTTCGATCGATCGCTACATCCTGAAACGGATGCTGGGAATATCGGAAAGTATGGGCCAAATCCAGGACTTCGAGGGACTTTCCATACGTATCGAAAATGACAACAAGAATGATGAAGTCTCCTATCTTATTTCAAACATCAACCTGACCCTGGACAGACTGGAACAAGAAAAAGTAAAAAGGGAAAACGCCGAAAAGAGCATGATAAAACAAGGAAAACTGGCTTCCATCGGACGACTGACTTCCAGTATCGCCCATGAAATCAATAATCCCCTGATGGCCATCAGTACCAGTATCCAGGTGATCAAAAAAATATTCCGTGATAAATCCGCGGAGGATCCCACCCTGCTGGAGGAAGCCGTCGAAATCTCCGAATCCGAGGTGGAACGTATCCGCGATATTATTTCAGGCCTCCTGGATTTCCACCGCCTGGATAAAGAAGGATTCACCCGTGTGAACCTTAATGACGTGGTACTCCAATCCATGTCTATCCTGAACTGGAGTAAAAAACTGGAATCGATCGAAACTGTTTTGGAACTCTCAGGGGATGTTTTTATTTATTGCTCGCCGGTAAAAGTGAAACAGGTTTTAATTAATTTTATATTGAATGCTGTTGAAGCCATGGGAAGCGGGGATAAAAAAAAGAGGCGGGGTATTAAAAATGGAAAACTAAAAATTATGGTAGTGCCCCCATCCGCCGCTAATGGGGATCAAACAGCGCGCCAATTTGCAGAGATTCACCTGATCGACAACGGCCCGGGATTACCGGCCCATGTGAAGAAATCACTATTCGAGCCCTTTATTACTACCAAGGAGGATAAAGGGGTGGGCCTGGGGTTGTATATATCCTACAAAATCATCGAACAGCACGACGGCGAGATCATTTATGCCGAAAACTACAAAGAAGGGACCCATTTTATTATACGGCTGCCCATGGACCGCAGGAAAGAAGAACGAATTACCTTACCTCTTATGCCAACGCCTTGAAACTTTCCCCACATTCCACGCATAGGAAATCTTTCTCGACTAATTTCTTTTTCTTTTGGCGCTCTTCTTTGCGGGTGATCAATTTGGCCGAAATGATAATAAAAATGAAAATAGCAGCGGGGAAATACAGGTAACTGGAAACGACGAAAAGCAAATACCCAGCAATAACCAATAGTGCGGCCAGCAGGATAATGAAAAAAGAGTAATCAGTGGTATAGTCTTCTTCATTTTCAAAGGGCAGGATATCATCCGCTCCGCAGTAGGGGCACCGATTCGAAACAGCAGTTGTCATTTCCCCAGGGCTTTTTTCAACTGGGAAGCCAGGCTCGCTACAGCGCTCTTAAGGTTGTCCGAAGCGTTCAAGGTCGTATATTTAACCGTCCTGGTGAAAGGGCCGGCAGCGATTTTTCCGCTCTGTGTTTCAACGGCTTTCATAGTCAAACCTACGGAATACTGCTCGGAAGTGTTACCATAATACTGCAGTGTGGTGGTTTCCAGTTGTTTTATGCTGACCACCAGGTTATACCTGGCAATGTGGCTGAGTGATTCATTTCCCATGGAAGGCCCGTCCACCACGGCAAAATCGGCGCGGGAAAAAGCCGCCTGGGTATATGCGGATATCATGTCTGCCCTGTCGGCGTCTCCGAGAACGGTTACCACCAGGGAATTGGACGCTGGCCCGGCCTTTTTGACGCTAACTCCCGGCTGCGGTGAAGAACTTGAAGGAAAAGTAGAAGCAGGCGTCGACGTTGAAGGGGTAATTGAAGTTGGAGAACTGGAGGAACTGGATGAAGATGTGAATGAGGATGTGGGAGAATGGGAAGAAGAAGAGGATGCGGAAGTGTCGGCAGCGGAGGTCGTAGATGAAGTGGAGGGAGAAGTGGAGGGTGAGGCTGTTTGTTCGGCTGGTACGGATTGATCCGGTTGGGTTGTCGGCGTCGTATCCGTAGTTGCGGATGGATTTGCGGCGCTGGTGGAGGTGGAATCCATGGCAAAGGAAGGTTTCTCTGGTCCGGCTTTTTTATCGAAATAGAGAACTTTTGCGGCAAAAGCCCCGCCCATTAATACAACGATGATGGCAGCCACGATTACCGCGGACCATACGCCGCCGCTTTTCTTCTTTTCCTGGAAATGCGGCTCAATGGAATGAGTTACTGCCGGCACTGCCGCTGGTTCGGGCTGTTTTATCGCCGCCCCGGCCGCGGCAGGTACTTCCGGCATGGTGAGAACTTTTTCTACCTCTTGCAGTTCTATCATTAATTCATCCGCATTGGCGTAGCGGTTTTGGGGATCGGTTTGCATCATTTTCTCAACGATTTTCTGGACCGGCTCCGGCACCGCGGGATTTACCTGGCCGATGGGTGGGAAATTTCCTTTAACGATTTTCATCAACATGCTGACCGGCGTATCCGCCTCATAAGGGGTTTTCCCCGTGAGGAGTTCGTACAGTGTGACGCCCAGGGAATAAATATCGCTGCGGCCGTCTACGGTTTTGCCTTCGCATTGTTCCGGGGAAAGGTATTCTGGGGTGCCGATAATGGAACCATCCTGTGTGAGTTTGGTTTTAGCATCGGCCACATAGGCGATGCCGAAATCCGTTACTTTTGCATTACCGGTCTCATCCAGCATAATGTTACATGGTTTGATATCCCGGTGCACCAGGCCGGCTTTATGGGCTTCGCCCAGGGCCGCGGCTACTTGCTTGATGATAGCGAGGGACCTGGCGGCAGGGAGGCTGCCTTCTTCTTTTTTGATATTGGACAGCGTTTGGCCCTTGAGGTATTCCATGGCAAAGTAGTGAAACCCTTCTTCTTCGCCAATAGCGTAAATATGAACGATATTGGGATGATTTAGCTGGGCGGCAGCCTGGGCTTCGCGGTGGAAGCGTTTGATAAAATCGGCGTCATCCGACAACCGCGTGCTGAGTATTTTCAGGGCCACGATACGGTTGAGGGATAACTCATGGGCTTTATAAACCGTGGCCATGCCACCGGCGCCCAGTTTCCCGATTATTTTATAGTTGCTGAACTCTTTACCTGTTAAATCGACTTCTTTGACAATCATGTTTGCTCCTTTCAAAAATCATATATTGTATATAGTAATACAAAATTGTTTTTATTTCAATACACGTTTGCCCATTAAAATAGCCACAAAGGCACGAAGGCACAAAGGAACACCAGGAGGTTTATTAAAAAAAATTTTGGTGGCAAAGGTTTCATGACCTCCGGGTGACGGCGCGCCGTCATGATTGGCTGTTCCTAAATCCTTTAATTTAGCGGCATTCAGAACTGTCAGAAAGAGATTAATCGAACTGGAGAAGAAATTCCCAGGTGGGGATAATCGATATGGTTATCCCGTCGCGTTCGATAGTATCCTTTAGATTCCCGTTTAAAATCGCTGCTTCTCGGATAGCGAGCTCTTTGGCCGCTTCGACGGAAGCGCGGATTTCCCGCTGCAGCGTCGCGTCGTCTCCCAGGTCATAACATACCTGGAAAAGATGTACTTTCCCCCCGCCGGTTACAAGAAAATCGATCTCTTTACCCGTACGGGTTTTAAAATAAAATAACTCATCGATCCCCTTTAACCTGCGTTTTAATTCAAGAAATACGATGTTCTCCAGCAAGGGGCCGGAATTATCCGTGAGTCCGAAGGATACCGACCGGTACAAACCGGGATCGATTCCGTAATACTTATTGGGATTGTAAATCTGCTTCTTGAGAGAAGGACTGAATAGCGGGATGCCGAAAACCAGGTAACTCTCCTGCAAGTATTCGATGTAATTTTTGACCGTGCCGATATTTTTTAAGCCCACGGCGGAAGCGATATTCTTTAAAGAAAGAACATTGCCGGGCCCGGAGATGATTATTTTTGCGATTTCCTTAAGCTCTTTCTTATACCGGATGGAATAACGGTAAATAATGTCCTTTTGAATAATATCCTTAAAATATTCCTGCAGCACCTGGAAATTTTCCGTTTTCAAAAACTCAGGAAACCCACCGGCTTGCAGGTAATTTTCAAAGGCATTCATTATAACAGCACGCTTTTGTACATCATAAAAATCCTTCTCCGTGACCGGCGGCACATTTTTAAAATAATACAGGTATTCCCGGAAAGACAATGGGAATATTTCAATGGCAATACTTCTACCGGTCAGCACCCTCCCGATTTCTTGTTTAATTATAGAAGCATTGGAACCGGTAATGAAAATTTTAAACCGTTTCTCTTCAAATAAACGGTTTATCCAGCGGTGCCACAAGGGGATGTTCTGAATTTCGTCGAAAAGGAGGACCATTTTTTTATCGAAATCCGGCGTGAACAGTCGGAAATAAAGCTCGATAATCCCGGAAAGTTCATTAGGTTCGATATTTGCCAATCGTTCATCTTCGAAGTTTATATACAGGAAGTTCCTATCTTCCAGTCCTTTTTGCCTGGAAGCGATCTCCTTGACTATTTTTAGCAGGTAGGATTTTCCCGACCTCCTGACGCCGGTCAGGAAAACGATGAGATCGTTTTCCAGGGAAACGGAAATCCCGGGTTGATATTCCCGGTTCCAAAGTTCACCTGGGGATAGAAGGAAAGCCTGCTGCTCCACGATTACCCGTTTTAACAGTTCTTCTTTTACCGCCATGTTTCACCAGTCTTTTTGTCTTTTTAAAACATTACGATGCCATTATAATATATTCCCGAAAACATTACAATGGTATTGAAATGTTTCTAAATTTCTTTCAAAATTAATGGGAACGCTGCAATAATCAGGACTAGAAGGAGAGGGAAAGTTAATATGCCTTGAGAAAGAAAAAGACACAGCCCCGACCGAATCTTGCCTGGATATTTTCAAGATAGCCCTTGACAGGGGGAACGGTTTATTTTAATATTATATGGACCTTATATTATATAGATAGCTGGAGCATAAGTACGATAAGGAGTTAGAATGAAAGAATACAGCCCATTTACACCGGGAAACCCCGTTCCCCTGGAATTTTTTGTCGGCCGCGAAAAGCAAGTTAACGAGATTATCCGGTACGCCAACCAATCCACAAGGGGAAAACTTGAGAATGTCTTTCTTTCCGGGGACCGCGGTATCGGCAAAAGCTCACTGGCGTCAATGTCCCGTTACTGGCTCCAGGAAAATGAGAATTTTCTTGCCACCCACGTTTTCCTGGGCGGGACCGAAACTCTGAACGAATTGGTAAGAAGAATATTTGAAGCCATATACAAAGATCACAATAAAAAAAATTGGTTTAAGAAAATCGCCGACTATTTCGGCAACCACGTGGAAAAAGTTGGCATTTTCGGCATCGATGTGACCTTCAATCCCCCGGAAAAAAAGCTTACCGAACTGGTTAATTACTTTCCCGTGGCGCTGCACAATATCACCGAGAAAATAAAAAACGATAAAAAGGCCCTCTTTATTATCCTGGACGATATCAACGGATTCTGCAAAAAACCTGATTTTGCCAATTGGTATAAAAGCTTCGTCGATTACGTCGCCGTGCATCAATTGGAGTTTCCTGTTTTTTTAATGTTGATCGGACTCCCTGAAATTAGAGACGCCCTGAGCGAACACCAACCATCATTGCTGAGAATTTTCAGGATCATCGAGATTGAAAAACTCAATAACGACGAAGTATCCCAATTTTTTAAAAAAGCCTTCGACAGCGTGCAGATGAAGATAGACGCCGATGCATTACAGACAATGACCGAATACTCCAATGGATTACCCATATTGATGCATGAAATCGGCGACGCAATTTTCTGGAATGTCACCGATAACAATGTTCACGATAAAAACGCCATGGCGGGAATCCTTGAAGCCGCGGACAGGATCGGTAAAAAATACCTCGATCCCAAAGTATATCGCGCCATTCGCAGCGAAAAGTATCGCGCTATATTGCGAAAAATAGGCGAAGCCATACAGCCCGAGTTCCATAAAAATGATATTTTAAACAAACTCAATCTAACGGAGCAAAAGGTCTTCGGAAACTTCCTGAACCGCATGACCGAAGTGGGTATCATCATCAAGGACATTGAAAAAGGACGCGGCTATTATAAATTCGTCAACAAACTCTATCCCATTTATATCTGGCTGGAAAGCGCCGGCTTTAAAGATAAAAGAAAATAAAATACCTCGTCGGAAAAGGTTTCGTGCTTTCTTTGCGTTTATGTTAATGGCTGTAATGTGTAATCGCCCATACGTGGACAAATGTTTTTTTCATTATTACGGAACAAGAAAACAAGGGGTTGAATTACTTTTTCATTTCTTCTATAATCCATTTCTAATTAAAAAAAAGAATAGGTGAAAAAGAATTATGACTGGGAAAAAATCTAATTTCCGGCCGATTGATGAAACAATGATTATCGAACATCTGAACTGGCAGTTAGATGTAAATGCCGCCCTGGCGGAATTGTACAAAGTCCTGAGCTCCCCGGAAACCTCTATCGAAGAAATCACTTACGTCATCCTGGAACAAGCCAAAATCCTGACCGAAAGCGAACATGGCTTTGTCGCGATTATAGAGCCCGAAACCAGGTACCTTATATGCCCCACCCTTACTGCTATGCTGGAAAAGGAATGTAACCTGGATGAGGAAAATAAGCGGATTATCTTTCCTCCAAGTAAAAATGGAAGTTACGCCGGACTTTGGGGTTATGCATTAAACACCCATACGCCCTTTTATACCAATGCACCCTTTACACACCCGGCAGCCATGGGCGTCCCACCGGGACACGTACCACTGGGAAAATATTTAGCTTTTCCAGTGATGATAGGTGATGAAGTAGGGGGTATGATTGCCCTGGCGAACTCCAGTAGAGATTACTCAGACCACGACTTGATGGCCATACACCGATGGGCTGAATTTTTCACGCTGGCAATCCAACGCAAACGGGCGGCAGATAAGCTGCGCATCTCGGAAGATAAATTCAGGAAACTCTTCGAATTCGCCATCGACGGCATTGTGCTGGCTGACGCCCAAACAGGCCA
>JAUPLE010000176.1 GCA_030837085.1 Acidobacteriota bacterium
ACAGGGAGTGGAATTCATGTGGTATTCGCCGGTGCCCATGTGCATGTTCAATTCCATTTTACATAATCTCGGCAACAAAGGCTGCAGCGCCTGCGACGGATTAATTTCCATTGCCCCCAACGGCGATGTACTGCCTTGCGCCTCATTCGCCGACCCGGTGGGCAACCTGCTAAGACAAGATTTTGCCGCCATCTGGCAATCGGTCGGGGCGGCGCATTTCCGGGCAAAATCCCTGGCCCACCCGGGCTGCAAATCCTGCGATCACTTCCATATCTGTAACGGCGCCTGCCCCCTGTACTGGCAACATATGGGTTTCAGCGAATTAATCCCTTTTATAAAAAATCCCACAACAGTCCCTGCTGTGGAACTTACGGCTGCACACATGCACACGTGCACACGTGCACACGTACAGCCCGGCATCAAAACATAGGAGAAAATAAACATGGCAGCTTTATTTCTTAATCCCGAAGAACAAGGCCTGGTGGTGTTTAAAATCTGGAAATCACTCCAGTACCAAACACGCCTGGCAATTAGTATCCTTCTCATCCTGGCCGGATTTGTCGTCCAGTATCTTTTATTTGCCATATTCCCCGGCGCTATCCTCATCCTCGCGGGAAATTTATTATTGCTACCGAAAGGAATCACTAACCTGGACAACCTGGGGATATTCGATCCCGAATCGAATTGGGAAAAAGTTGAAGCACAAAAACTGGATGAGTACCTGGCCCTGGACCGCAAAATCAGGAAATGGGACTTCAGCAGCATTGATGTCACCAACGCCCTGGGAGGGCTTATATTCTTTCTCCTCCTGGTCATTCTCATTATAGTGACCATTTCAGCTCTTTTCAATGACAACACAATCATGCTAATCGTCGGGGTCGATGCCATGATACTATTACTTCCTTTTTGGCTGTCAGGCTTTCGCTCCATATTCACGGTTTCCCATTTGACCCTGAAAGTCAAACTTATCAAAAGGCTCATGGAAAAAGTAGCGCCGCGCTTACAAGCACACAAAGTGGATTATTATTTCATGATGCGGGGAAAAGAGAAGCGCATCCCCATGGATGTGAAATTCAGGGTGAATATCGCCGGACAGCACAAAGATTTCCTTGGTTGTTACGGGCAGATCACAATTAACGGTCCCTCAGGCGGTGTACCGTATCCTTATTTTTATGTGGTATTGGTGGCAAAGAAAAGATTCGGACTGGCAAAAGTATACGAGGCCCATCACAAAGATCTACTGATAAAAAAAGAGTTCAAAAATCAAGAAGATGTCGAGGTGCTGGTCATCCGGCAAAATACCGATGCGGTCAGCATGGGATACCGGACTACGGATAAACAAGCGGAGGCGATATTCGTAGATGGCCTTGCCCTGGCGGAAAAAATTGCCTGTTAATTTGAAGATATTTTTGCTATAATAGACAGATGAAAACACCAAAATCCGCTGCCCTTGTTTTGTGTATCCTTTTCTTACTGCAGGCCATACCCAACAGCGCCGCAAAAACCAAAGAAATAACCCCGTGGCAACAATGGCTCGACGAAGTGGCGCCCATCATGAGTTCACAAGAACGCTCCGTCGCCCATACACTGCAAACCCTGGAAGAACGAAAACGCTTCCAGGACCTCTTCTGGAAAGCCCGGAACCCTAACCCCCATGACCCGGAAAACAAATATAAAATCGAATACTACCGCCGCCTGGATTATGCAAAGAAAAAACTAGACGGCGTCAACTCAGACAGGGGAAGAATCTATATCCTCCTGGGGAAACCTTTTCGCATCGAAAGTTACTCAGGAGAAAAAAACCTGGTGGACTGCGAAATGTGGGAATACCGGACCGAAGGCCAATACGGCCTCTACCCCTTTATGAATTTTATATTCTATAGGCCCAATGATATGGGCGAGTACCAGTTATACCAACCGGGGATTCACACCCCCAGGGAACTTTTATCTCCTTATCTTGCCAACACGACCTGGAACTCAACCCAGGCATATAACCAGGTAAAACAGGGTTCCGCCGAACTGGCCCAGGCTTCCCTGTCCATTGTCGCCGGCGAAGGCGCGACAGGCCCTGATATGGCCTCCAGTTCCTCGAGCTTTGCCCTCAATAAAGTCTATACCCTGCCGGAACGCGAAGCAGAAATGGGCTACATCCGGACCTTTACCTCTCCCACCGGGAAAGTGGAAGTGTCCCACACCACCAACGATGTCCGCGGCTACGGCTATTTATCCGTTACCCGCGACAAAGGCATGATGTTTCTCAACTATGCCATGATGCCTGAAACACTGAACATGAAATTCATCGGCCAGGACACCTATGAGGCGGATATCGTCGTGGATATCAATGTCGAAGATGAAACCGGGAAAATGATCTATCAAAACGAACGAAAACTCGATCTCAAAGTAACCCCGGAAAAGAAACTGGAAATCGTGAAACGCAAAATCGTATTTATGAATTTTACCCCCATCATCGAAGGGAATTTCAATGTCTCGGTCATGCTTATCAACAAATCCACCGAAGAGTTCTTTGCATATAAAGAAAAAATCTCCATTTCAGTGGATAAACCACAGGCAACCGTGGGATTTATGTTGAAACCCATGGAAACAAAAAACTATATGCCTTTTGCCGCCGAGGATTTGTTGGTGATAATCGATCCCCGGTGCACCTTCACTCAAAAAGAAAACCTGGAAGGAATCGTTTGGGTTTCCACATCCGCGTCACAATTCCCGGAAATCTTCCTGGAAAACGAATCAAATAAAGAGCAGCGAATAAAAATCGAGCCGCTGGTAAAAGTGGGCGACCTTTATAAATTCAGTAAACCCCTGGCAGATATCAAAGACGACAATTACCGGTTAATATTATCCATCAAATCCACAGACTCTTTAACAGTACAGGATTACCCGGCGGCCCGGAAAATACATGTTTTACCCTTTTATATGACCATGGAAAGACCCGTAACCATGACCAAACCCGAGCCCCTTTCCGCTGCCAACAGCAATAATTACCTATTTATCCAGGGCCAACAGTACCTGAACCTGGGGAACGTGGACCGGGCCCTCGATGTCTTTAATAAAATTCCTTCCGAAAATTGGAACGGCGTTTCCATTCCCGTAATTGCCAGGGCCTATTACTTG
Source organism: Acidobacteriota bacterium (assembly GCA_030837085.1). Classification (GTDB taxonomy): domain Bacteria; phylum Acidobacteriota; class Aminicenantia; order UBA2199; family UBA2199; genus JAKAGC01. The sequence continues at coordinate 3,133 of JAUPLE010000176.1, forward strand.
AAAAAAGAATATGCCAGGGTAGTGGAACTGTTGGAAAAGATAACGGTCCCAAAGGTCTACGCCACCGTAATCATGCTGGCCAATTCCGCCATCGAACTGAAAATGTATGACAAAGCAGTCCAATACCTGGAGAAATTACGGGGCTACGGTGATACCGTTGAAGTCAATCAATTGCTGGCCGCCTCTTATCTCAGCCTCGGTCAGCAGGAAAAGGCCAAACAATATTACGAACACGCCAAAGAATTGTTGAAAAAATGAGATTATATAAATTCAATTGTTATTTTTATAATGGAGGTTAACTATGAAAAACAAATACCGTATATTAATGTGGACATTTGCGCTGGTACTGGCTGTTTCTTGTTTGCCGCTCCGGGCCGGAATTTTAAACAGCGTCAGGGGCACCATTACCGACAGCGAAACCGGCCTGCCGATTCCCGGCGTAAAAATAATCATAACCGCATCAACCCTTCGCTATGAAACCGTGACCGACGAGAAAGGATTCGTTTATAAAACCGGCCTGGAAACCGCTACATACGAGATCAGGTTTGAGAAAGAAGGTTATATCCCGGGAACGTCCGGTTTCCGTTTGGCTATCTCGGAAACAAGGGATATCAGCACCCAACTGAAGCCGATCAAGCAAGTAGCGCCGCCGCCGCAAAAAGTGTCCTTAACAAATAAAGGGGTCGAACAGATCAATAGCGGGAAATTCCCCGAGGCCATTAACACATTAACCGAGGCAATTACCGCGGCGCCGAGCAATCCCTTACTCTATTATTACAGGGGACTGGCGATAGAAAAAAACGGCGACATGGATAAGGCGCTGGAAGATTTAAAAAAATCCCTGGAACTGGACCCACAATTACTCCTCTCCCTGGCTGAAGCAGGGAAAATATACGCTAAAAAAAAGGACCTTAATAATGCCGACATTTATTACAAAAAAGCATTTGACCTGGAAACAAAAGATGTCCTGACTCTTTATAATTACGGCGTCTGCCTCTTCAACCTGGGAAACAGCGACGAAGCCCAAAAAGTCTTTGAAAAATTGATTTCTATCGACCCTAATTACCCGGACGCCTATTACCAATTGGGTATTATCTACATGGGGGCCAACGATAACGCTAAGGCCAAAGAATTCCTCGAAAAGTTTGTCGCCATGGACCCTAAAAATGAAAACGTTCCCGTGGCAAAAGAGATATTAAGCACGTTGTAAACGCTGCTTTGATAAAATAGACGAGGTAAACATGAATAACCACGAAAAGTCTAATTATTACTTTACCCAGGCGGCCGTACTGGGCCTATTAATATTTATATTCATATTCTTTGCCCCGGTAAAGGGCGCCGCTGATAATACAAATCCAGGAAAAGTGGAATACCAATGGAAGGCAGAAGACCTGTTAACCGCCGATACGGTTCAAGCGTATCGTCTCTCTCCCGGGGGCCAATGGCTGGTTTGGACAAAAAGACAATGGGACCTCAAAACGCATACCATTTATCATACCATCTTTCTTACTGCCATTGAAAATAAAAAAGGGGAAGACCGTCAGTTGACGCACAGTCGGAACACTTACTCTGATATCCAATGGCTGCCGGGTGAAAAGATGATCAGTTTCAAAACCGACCGGAAATTCAAAGACCCGGAAACCGATGCGGGAAACCTTTGGGTAATGCCCCTCACCGGCGGTGAACCTTACCCGGTTACCCATTGTAAAAAAGGGATCGATGATTACGCCTGGATCGATGACCAAAATTTAATCTTTACCGCTTCCGAAGATGAATCTTTCCTGGAAAAAGAACTTAAAGACCAAAAAGATACCTCCCAGGTAGTGGAAGACGAAGACCACCCGGCTATCAGCCGCATCTTTTGCCGCAACCTTAAAACCGGGGAAGTCACCCGTTTGAGCCGGAACCTGAAACCTATTTCCATGATGGCATTGTCTTTTGATAAGAAGCAGGTGGTTTACCGCGTCGATATGAGTGTGCGTTACGAGCAAGACCAGGCCATCCCGCCGAAGTATTTCCTCTTAAATCTTGGGACAAAAGAGACGCGGGAAATTATGGCCGACATGCATATTGTAGCGGATAGCCTATTTTATTGGGCCCACGACAGCAGTGGGTTTTATTTTACCAATTATTACAACAGTACCTCCCGCTATACAATGTGTGCGGTGGTGAAATTATTTCATTATAACCTGGCAACGGGTGCGTGCAAAGAAGTGGACTTTAACTGGGACCGGTATGCGCCGATGTTCAAAGACCTGCTGCGGCCTGCCCCTGCCGGGTTTGTGATTCAATTAGTGGATGGCGCCCGCTATAAATGGGCGCGGTTTACCAGGACCGGTGACGCCTGGAAACGCGATTGGCTCCGGGGCGAGGCGCCGGGGAATATCCAATCCTGCGACCTTTCCCGGGATGGAAATACCATGGTTTACTGTCATTCTACCGCTTCGCAGCCCCCCCGCTATTACCTGGCCGAATTAAAGGCTAATCAAATCATTAAAAAACAAGAAGTAATGGATATTCAATCTCCTCTCTTTAAAAAACCCCTGACCAAATCCGAGATTCGAACCTGGAAAGGCGCCCTGGAGGAAAACGTTGAAGGCATTCTTTTTTACCCTTACAACTATCAACCCGGCAAGACATATCCGTTGATTCTCATGATCCACGGCGGCCCCAATGGGGCGGATATGGATAAATTCGATGATGATTATTTTACCCCGGTCCACCTATGGTGTGAGCGGGGCGTTTTCGTTTTGAAACCGAATTACCATGGCAGTTCTAATTACGGAATTGCTTTTGGCGAGTCCATTGCCGGCCATTATTATGAATATGAAATACCGGACATCGAAGCCGGGGTGGATATGTTGATTGCCGAAGGAAAAGTGGACAAAGAGAAACTGGGCGTCAGCGGTCACAGTAATGGTTCCATATTGGGAATCGGGCTTATTGTTCACACCAACCGTTTTAAAGCCGCCGTGCTTTCGGCCGGGGATGTGAATTGGACCAGCGATTATGGCAACTGTTCCTTTGGGGTGGCGTTCGATAACTATTATATGGGGGGCGCGCCCTGGGAAAAAATGGATGAGTATATTAAAAAATCTCCTCTTTTCCGGATGCAAAAAGTGACTACTCCGACGTTGATCTGGCACGGCGACAAGGACCGGGCGGTCCCCTACAGCCAGGGCTGGGAATTTTACCGGGCTTTGCAGGTAATCGGTAAAGCGCCGGTGCGTTTTATTTCGCTGCCCGGGGAAGAACATGTCCCGAAAGTACTTGCCCATCAGCGGCGTATTCTCAAAGAGCAAATCGCCTGGTTTGAGAAGTACCTATTCAATACTTTCACACCGGGGAATGAGTCATTAAAGGAGGATAGTCCGTTGGATTTGTTGGCAAAAATGCGGGCCATTGCCCGGAACCAGGGGCAATTTGGAATCCTGAAAGATGGTGTACTTATCCCGGAAGTGGTGGAGTTCGAGAAACTGAAGGTTGGCCGGTTTGAAGTGACCCGTGCGCAGTGGGCGGCTTTTGATAAAAATTATAAATATGAACCCGGTTCCTGCAATTATCCCGTGACCGGGATATCGTTTGAAGAAGCGCGGAAATATACACAGTGGCTAAGTCAGCTTACCGCGAAAACCTATCGTTTGCCTTCGGAAGAAGAGGCGAAAGCGCTCTATGAGAAACGGAAATCTTCGGGTAATACATTTGATTATTGGGCCGGGTACAAGGTTAATCCCGACGATTATGCGCGGTTGTTGGAGACGTTGGGACAATATGGCGACCAACCTGTGCTGCTTAAAGCGGGGGGAAGTTTTACGCCTGCTGTTGATGAAAGCAGTAAGAACCCGGTCTTTGATCTGGGTGGTAATGCCGGCGAATGGGTTGTCTCGAAAGAGGGTAAAGGGTTGGTTAGAGGGGGTTCTGCCGTGACTCCTGGAGACCCGAAGAGCAACCAGGCAGTACCGCTGAGTTACACCGGTTTCCGTGTAATTAATAATTAGGGAAAAAGGCGACCCGCAAGAAATCAAAGAAAAAATTATTTGTCCATTGCAATAACTTAACAAGTATGTTAAGTTGTTAATATGGACTGGAATAATTTTTTAAATCATTTTGCCGACCGGCCCCTGTTTCATTCAACGATGCTGGACGTATTTCCCGATCCGCCGGCGCATCGACAGGTCCAACTCTCACGGTGGACCCGGGCAGGCAAATTATCACAGGTCTGCAGGAGTTGGTATATCATCGAGAAACCGTGGCGAAAAAATGAGACGCCCCTACCGGTTATTGCCAATACTGTCGTTCATCCCTCCTATTTATCCCTGGAGTGGGCCTTACAATATTATGACATGATCCCGGAACACGTTCCCAATCCCACGTCGATTACCACAGGCCGCGGGATGCAATTTGAAGCGCAGGGCGCCTTATTCCTATATTATCACGTGCAGTCCTCTTTTTTTAAAGGGTACAGGCAAGAAACGCTTGGCGGTTTTAAAGTGAATATTGCCTACCCGGAAAAAGCGCTCCTGGACAAAATCTATTTATTCTTACAGCGGAACCCTTTTTCCCTGGCATGGTTGGAGGAATTGCGGCTCCAGGAGTTGAAGAATTTCGATATCCAACGGTTCGAATCCTTTGCCTCGGGATTGGTGAAGAAAAAGTTCAAAAAAGCCGTAATCGAGACCAGCCGGTATATTAGCCATTTAAAAGGAGAATCGGCATGAAAGAT
>JAUPLE010000177.1 GCA_030837085.1 Acidobacteriota bacterium
ATCCAATTCTGCCCCCTCCTTCCGACATTTTAACATGACCTACCGCCAATTAAACGAGCAATCTGACCGATTGGCCGGGTTTTTAAGTGAAAAAGGCGTCCTGGCGGACAATATTGTGGCAATTATGGTGGAACCTTCCGTTGAAGTGGCTATTGGAATTTTGAGCATATTAAAGGCTGGGGGCGCCTATATGCCCATTGAGCCAGATTATCCCCAGGAACGCATCGATTATATGTTAAAAGATAGCGGCGCAGAAATAATTATGAATCACGATTTTTTAGTAAGAGCGCCGCAGGCGCCTTTTCATCATTCAGCATTCATCTTAAATGGGCGCCCCTGCCGGGGGCTTCATCATTCAAATCAGCCCGCTTATATTATCTATACTTCCGGTTCTACCGGTCAGCCCAAGGGCGTCCTGGTGGAGCATCGTGGTCTTGTGAACTATACATGTTGGAGGATTAACACATATCGTCTTATAGAGAAAGATGTCACACTGGAACTATTGTCGTACACTTTTGATGGATTCGGTTCAAATTTTTATTCCAGTCTTCTTTCGGGTGGCACACTCATATTGATTCCCAATTCAAAAAAACTGGACTATCAATATATAAGAGATATTGTAAGGCAAGAAGGAGTCACCAATATAAGCCTGGTTCCCGGCATGTATGATGTGTTGGTAGATGTTGTCGAAGCAGAAGACTTCCGAAGCCTTCGTTTTGTGGTATTGGCAGGGGAAAGAGCAGGGAAAACTCTCCTGGATAAAAGCTTTATGAAAAATCCAGGTATACTCCATATCAATGAATATGGGCCTACGGAGGCCACTGTGACGGCAGTGGCCAGGGTCCGGGATGGATAGAGATCAAACTGTTGTTATCGGTAGACCCATAGCCAATACACATATATATGTTATGGATAACACGTTTAAAATTGTTCCCATAGGAGTGCCGGGGCAATTGTGCATTGAAGGGGACGGAGTCGCCAGGGGATATTTGAACAACCCGGAACTAACTGCGGAAAGATTTAATAGGTCCTATGGGGCCGATAAAACCTATATTCTTTACAAAACCGGTGATTTAGCCCGTTGGTTGCCGGATGGCAATCTTGAGTGCCTGGGCAGGATGGATCAGCAGGTAAAAATCAGGGGTTTCCGGATTGAAATAGGGGAGATTGAGGACCGACTACTGAAACATGAACGTGTGAAAGCAGCAGTGGTTATTGCCACAGATAGTAATATCGCCCATCTCTGTGCTTATATCGTCTTTAAAAATAAAGAATCAGGCGTATCCGAAAAAGCGCCGGATGCAGCGGAGTTAAGAGAGTACCTTTCTCGCCGTTTACCGGATTACATGATACCGGCACATTTCTTTTTATTGGAGAAAATACCTTTAACACCCGGTGGAAAAGTAGACAGGAAATCGCTTCATTCAACTAATACGCTCTTAGGAACAGAAGTGGAGTATGTCTCCCCTAAAAGTGATATAGAGAGAACCATTGCCGATATATGGAAGGAATTGCTTGGCCTGGAAAAAGTTGGGATTCATGATAATTTTTTTGATCTTGGGGGCAATTCATTATCCATTATCCGTTTAAACAGCCGGTTAAAACAGGCCCTGCCGGACAAGAAAGATATATCTGTAGTTACCCTGTTTAATTATCCTACGGTATCCTCTCTAGCCCGTTACTTAAATCGGGAAGAACAGGAAACAGCGAATGTGGACGAAACCGAAGCCGGAAAAGTCAAATCCCGGATTGAAAGTTCGAAAAATGAGATAGCTGTAATTGGCATGGCCGGTCGTTTTCCTGGGGCAAAAAACATCGACCAATTCTGGGAAAATATAAAGAACGGTGTGGAATCCATTCGTTTTTTCACAAAAGAGCAATTAGAACAAATGGGAGTGGAAGCCGAATTAATAAACAACCCCGATTATGTACCGGCCAAAGGAGTTTTAGAAAATAAGGAGAATTTCGATTCTTTCTTTTTTGGTTACACACCCGCGGAAGCGAAAATCCTGGACCCACAGGTGAGAATATTCCACGAGTGTACCTGGGAAGCGCTGGAGAATGCTGGATATGATCCCTTTCGTTACGACGGCCCTGTTGGACTATATGCAGGCGCCAGTCCGAATCCGTTGTGGGAGATTTCCCCTTTTACATCCAGGGCTGTCGATAGTTCATATTCCGAGATATGGAATGCCTTACAATTCAGCGACAAGGATTATCTCAGTACCCGGGTCGCCTACAAATTAGATTTGAAAGGGCCCTGTGTAACAATTCAAACCGCTTGTTCCACATCGCTGGTGGCGGTGGACCATGCCTGTCGAGCCCTGGTTAGCGGGGCATGTTCAATTGCATTGGCGGGCGGCGTATCGGTTACATTCCATGATGAAGGTGGGTATCTATACCAGGAAGGAACCATCATGTCCCCGGACGGCCACTGCCGCGCATTCGATGCCGGGGCCAAAGGTACCGTCGGCGGAAACGGCGTGGGGGTCGTTGTATTGAAACGGTTTGAAGAGGCCGAGGCTGATGGGGATACCGTTTATGCTGTAATTAAGGGATTCGCCATCAATAACGACGGCAGGAATAAAGTGGGCTTTACAGCCCCCAGCAGCGAGGGGCAGTCAAAAGCCATCCGCGGTGCCCTGGATATGGCAAGAGTAAACCCCGAAACCATCGGTTATATTGAAACACACGGCACCGGGACACCACTGGGCGATCCCATCGAAATGGAAGGATTAAAATTGGCTTTCAACGGGGCAGGCTCCCGTAAAACGAAATACTGCGCCCTCGGTTCGGTTAAAACAAATATCGGACACCTGGATGCAGCCGCAGGGATCACAGGGTTTATTAAAACAGTGCTTTCTCTTCATCACAGGTTTATCCCCCCTAGCTTGAATTTTAAAACACCTAATCCACAGATCGATTTTGAAAATAGTCCGTTTTATATCAATGCAGCACCAAAAACCTGGGAACGAAATGGATATCCACTGCGAGCTGGCGTCAGTTCGTTTGGCCTCGGCGGCGCCAATGTACATGTGATATTAGAAGAATATATAAAACACGACCAGGGGGCGCTTTTTGAAAAAACTGCCCCCTGGACCCCCGCAAAAACTTTTGATAAAGTTATTTTATTATCCGCTAAAACTCCTCTTGCATTGGAAACAATGAGCCATAACCTGGCAGACTACTTTGAACATCATCCCAACATCAATCTAAACGATGCCGCTTATACTTTGCAAATCGGCAGAAAAGCGTTTAACCAAAGGAAAATGCTGGTTTGCTCAGACACGGCTGAAGCCATTCTTAAACTGGAATCCGGGGATGTCGAAACCAGCATCGCAGAAGAAGAGAAACATACCATCATCTTTATGTTTTCCGGTCAGGGCAGCCAGTATGTGAATATGGGACTTGACCTTTACAAAAACGAGCCCGTGTTTCGGAACCAGATCGATGAATGTTTTCAAATATTAAAGAATATCACCGGCATCGACATGAAACCCGTGCTATACCCCGATGAAGGGACAATAACCATTGAAGAAGCGGAAAGGAAAATTTTCCAGTTCAAGTATACCACTCCTGTCAAATTCATTTTCGAATACTCCCTGGCCAAGATGTTAATGAAATGGGGAATACGGCCGGATGCCATGATCGGCCACAGTTTCGGCGAATACGCGGCAGCCTGTATCGCCGGGGTATTCTCGCTAGAAGATGGGTTATATTTAGCCGCGCTGCGGGGTGAACTCATGCACGGCTTACCCGACGGCGCCATGCTCAGCGTCCCACTTTCGGAAAAAGAGTTGAAACAGCGGTTGACGAAAGAAAATGAATTAGACATAGCCGCCATCAATGCCGAACCGCTCTGCATCATTTCCGGGCCGGTGGAAGCTATAAACCGGTTCGAAGAGCAATTGAACCGGGAAGGCCACGAATGCTTGCAACTCCAGGTACCCAAAGCCGGACACTCCCGGATGGTGGAACCCATCATGGCGGAATTTAAGCAAAAAATCAAGAGAGTAAAATACTCTAAGCCACGGATACCATTTATATCATGTGTTAGCGGTACATGGATCACGGCAGAAGAAGCAACGAATCCCGAATACTGGACACAGCATCTGCGAGAACCGGTTCGTTTTGCCGACGGCTTGACTACCTTGTTTAAAGAACCCAATCCTATGTTTTTGCAAGCATCTCCCGGTAAAGGATTAATCCTATTTATCAGTCAACACCCGGATAGGAAAGAGGATACCCTGACATTGAGCATGGTGCGACATCGAAAAGAACCGACATCGGATGTTCATCACACCCTCACACAAATCGGTCGTTTATGGTTACACGGATGCGAAACCGGGATCGATTGGCAAGCATTTTATGAAGGAGAAGGCGAAAAAAGACGACGTATACCTTTACCTTCCTATCCCTTTGAGCCTATCCATTACCCGGTGAATAGAGATTTATTCAAGCCCGGTTCTCCCGTTATTCCATCATTTTCAAAAGAAACCGGGCGCCGTGAGTTACGAAAAAAAACAGATATAGCAGAATGGTTCTATATCCCCTCATGGGAACGGGTAATGTTGCCTGACAGCCGCACGATTCAAAGTAAGGAACAGTCATGCACCTCACCGATCGTATTACTATTCATGGACATGTGGGGAATAGGGGCACTGTTGAAAAAGCGACTGGAACAGAACGGTGAAAGTGTGATTTCAGTTCATCTGGGAACTGCATTTAAAAAATTGGATGAACAGGACTATACCCTTAACCCGTCCGATAAAGAAAACTATAAAGAACTTTTAAGGGAATTGGAAACACAGGGTGAATTCCCCGCCCGGGTTTATCATTTATGGAGTTTGTCCCGGTGGGATGGAGATAAACCGGCTGGATATAATGTAACTGAGGCCCTGGACAGGGGTTTTTACAGTTTGCTTTTTCTTGTCCAGGCAATCGGTAAAAGAAATAAAAATACAAATCAGGAGATACATATCGAGGTAGTAACCGGCGGCGCCCTGGATGTGAGTGGAGAAGAGGAATTATACCCGGCAATCGCCCCAGTCTATGGGCTTTGCCGTGTGATCCCCCAGGAATATCCCGATATCGACTGCCGCTGCATCGATATCACATTACCTATCTCGTTACCATTACTTCCCGGTGATATTATTGGAGAAAAACGAGTAAAACAGTTATCGGCAGAGTTTTCGTCCGG
>JAUPLE010000178.1 GCA_030837085.1 Acidobacteriota bacterium
AACCTTTTTATAAAAAGGTTTCTGCACTTCCAAAAATTTTTGATTAATCTTATTAAAAATTACCTCGCTTTAAGCATCGGCCAGGTCAACGCTCTTTCTCAACTGCGCCTCGGCATCCACCACTTCCCGGTTAATCAACTGGATGGCATGGTGTATTTTTTCCTTCAACTCGTCCGAAGCCGGGGTTTCCAACATCTCTCGAAGTATCTGCAAACTCATCCGGTAATAACGAATCAACTCCCCTTCATCGATTTGCAAATTTTCCATTAATTTGTCAAAGGATTTCTCCTCCATCCATTCGATAATGGAAGCGGAAAGACCATAATAGAATTTTTTACTAAAATAAGTGACGCCCATTTTCTTTTCAAAACGGTGAATCCCTTTGACCACCTGGGTAGTGATTCGTTCCAGCTTTTTGACATCCTCGCTGAATTTCGGCTTTTTAACGCCGGGCCGGGGTTCGAACACCGCCGCCAACGCCAATATACCCAATTGCTTGAGGGAAAGGTCTTCCAGGACGCCGTAACCAAAAAGTTCCGCCAGGGGTAATTCATTACCGTGCATCTTTTTGGCAAAATGCCCTTTCTCGGTCAGTTGGTTTTCGTGGATATAGCCCAGGTGTTTGAGAATGTTTAAACGGGCAGTCATCTGTTCCAATTGCCGCCCTCCCCTGGACTTCTCCTGGAAACAACTAAAGGAACGCCGGTAAATGTCCGGGAGCGCGTCGCCGTAAGTTTCGTAAAGGTTCAATATGGTAGCGTAGGAAGCATTGAAACGGCTGCGGATGATTTCCGGTGAGTTGACGAATATAGATTCCAGTTCGCGGTAAGATACCGCCCGGGGATTAATGCGGCTGTAAACAAATCCTTCGGTATCAATGCCCCGTCGGCCGGACCGCCCCGCCATCTGGAAAAAATCGCGTACTTTCAATGCGCGGTAAAAGCGACCGTAACTCTTTTTGACTTCATCAAGCACAACGGTACGCGCCGGCATGTTGACCCCCAGGGCAAAGGTCTCAGTCACAAAAATGATTTTAATCAATTTCCGGGTAAACAGTCGCTCCAGTATTTCTTTCAACATGGGATGGATGCCGGCGTGATGGTAAGCCACGCCTTTGGCCACCAGGTTGCGCACATTCTGGGCCCTTTCTTCTCCCTCCAGGTTATACTGCATGCAAAAGGTATCGTAAAGTTCCAGGACCTCCAGCCGTTCGTCTTCCGTGAGAAAACCGATGGGCCTGGCTTCTTCAGCCAGGTTCTCGCAGCGCTTGCGGCTGAAGGAAAAATAGATGCAGGGCAGCCGGTCTTTTTCAGCCAGGTGTTTGATCAAATCAACGGCGTGGTCTTCGCCGTAGAGCGCCACTGGAAAAAGTTCGTTATTTGCCTTTTTGTAATAAAGAGTTTTCCTATCGGAATAGACGAAGTTTTTCAAGGTTTCCAGGTCTTCGTAGATGGCGCCGCCGCATTGGAATAAGAAATGAAGGGGGACGGGCCGGTTGGTTTCCTTGATAACCGTAATCGGGTGCCGGTGTATTTTGCGCAGCCAGTTGGCAAATTGGTCCACGTTGGGAATGGTAGCCGAGAGCCCAAGGAACCTCATCTGCTGGGGTAAAAATATCAATGATTCTTCCCAGACAGTGCCCCTTTCGACGTTATCCAGGTAATGGATTTCATCGAAAATGATCCAGTTATGTTCGTCCAGGGTGGTGGCGAATTCCAGGACTTTGTTGCGGAAAATTTCAGTGGTCATTATTAAGAGGGGGGCGTGGGGGTTGATATTGACATCTCCGGTGATAATCCCGACTTTACCGGGAAACAGGCGCTCGAATTCCCGGTATTTCTGGTTGGATAATGCCTTTATCGGGGCCGTATAAATAACGCCCCGTTCACGGGTCAGGCTGTCCTTGATGAGGTATTCGGCGATGAGCGTTTTGCCTGTACCGGTGGGGGCGGATACCAGTACCGACTGGTCGGCTTCGACCGCCGCAATGGCGTCTTCCTGGAATTTATCCAGTTTAATATCTTTTCCTTCTAAATCTATCATTTTTTATTCTTCCGCTGCCAGTTGGCCGCAGGCGGATTTGATATCCCTGCCTTTGGACCACCTGGTAATAACGGTATATCCTTTTGAATGCAGATAATCGCTAAAAATTTCCACATCCCCCGGATCCGGCGTCTCGAATCCGATACTGCCGTTGGGGTTGAAGGGGATCAGGTTGATTTTGCAGGGGATGCCCCGCAGCAGGTTGGAGGTTAAGCGGGCATGGTCTAGGGAATCGTTCACTCCTTTTATAAGAACGTATTCAAAGGTAATGCGATGTTTCCTGTCGGCCGCGGTGGCTTTGAAATACTCCAGGATGTCCGGGAGTTTTTCTTTCCTGGAAATGGGCATCAGGGCTTCCCTTAACACGTTCTCCGGGGCGTTGAGGGAAAAACTGATCTTCACCCTGGGGAAATCTTTTTCAAAGCGCCGGATTTTTTCCAGGATGCCGGCAGTGGACAGGGTGATATTGCGGGGTGAGATGCCGATTCCCTTTTCAGAGGTAATGATTTCCAGGGCTAGTTTCAAGTTTTCGTAATTCAGTAGGGGTTCGCCCATGCCCATGAGCACGATATTCAGTTTCCCTGTATACCCGGGTATTTCTTTTTGCAGGCATAGGACCTGGGAAAGGATTTCTCCTGGGGACAGGTTGCGTTTGAATCCCATACGGCCCGTGGCGCAGAAACGGCAGTTGAGGGCGCAGCCCACCTGGGTAGAGATACAAAAGGTATAATGATCTTTTTCGCTTATCAATACCGATTCGATCCTGTTTCCGTCGGACAGTTGGAAGAGGATTTTTTTAGCGCCGGCGTGGTCTTCTTTTTTAGCGATTATTTTGTTCAGCGTCGTGTCGTATTGTTTTGCCAGGGCGGCGTGGGTGGTTTTACCGATATTGGACCAGGCGTTGATATCCTGGATATTTTTTTCGTAGAGCCATTGGAATATTTGGGCGGCGGTAAATTTTTTTATACCGGCGGCAGTAATTTCTTCTTTCAATTGTTCAAAGGTCAAATCAAAAATCCATTTCATATTTAATCAAAATCCTTAAAAACTCTATCGTTGAAAGAGGTTTCCGGATTTTATCGCTATCCTATTTCTCAATATATCCAAGGCCAGGTTCTCATTATACCATATTATTGCTGCAACGACCATTGCCGCAATGGCCGTTGCAAAACTTACCGGATGTATATTAAACCACTAGCGCACAAATGTCAAGATCAACCAATCCTGTAAAAGGTAGATTTTGTTTTCTACCACTCTCCCTGCCAACTGGCTATATATTTGGTACGCTCCGGCAAGGATAGGGCAACGGGGGGGTTGAGTTCCCATGTGCCGTGGAGACCCATTTCTTTGGCGGAAAGTTCAAAATGACACATGGCAATGCCCATATCCAGGCGCTGCAAATCAGCCATGTGAAATTTTTCACCGCTTTGTTCATACCCTTTGGAGCGCTGCAAGTAAAAATGAAATACCGGTTTCCCCGGCTCTTTGACAATGCGCCAGGGTTGTTTGTTGGAAGCAGAGGGACCGATGCGCACCATTTCCAGGGGAACGGCATAAGCGCCGGCGGCTTCAGTAGGCAGGGGTGTGTTGAAATTTTCTTGGAAGAACAAGTTTTCCCAGGGAAGGCGCATTTTAGAACCTGCGCCCCAACGAACCAGGCGTTCCGTGACGCTTCGCTTATCAGCGGTGTAACCCACCGGCGACACGGCGGGAACCAATTCGTCTTCCGCGGCTTCGATCTTTTTTGAAAAATTGCTTTTGTTAAAGGTGCCGCCCAGCCAGCAGGTCCCCAGTCCGAGGTCAGTGGCAAAGAGGACTATGCGTTCCATCAGGTATCCATAATCTTCCAGGTTTTTTTCAGAAGGTTTGACCGCGCCGACGATGAAGGCTCGAGCGCCTTTGATAAAGCCATAGGTGCCCAGTCCTTTTAGTGTGTCGCTGTCCCCGGGTTGGGCGGCGACCAATGAAAAACGGACCGATGAGGTGAAAGGCCCAACATTATTCTTAACCAGGAATTCCATTAATTGTTTTTGGATGTCTGCATCCAGGGGTTGGTCACGGTAGCTTCGCCGGGATGAGCGTTGTTTGATGATTTCTGTAACCGGTTTACTGTAAAGCATATAACCTCCTTTTCCAAGCAATCACAAAAATTTCCAGTAACAATTATACCTTATAAAAGGGGAAAATGCATTAATTGACCATTAACAATTATCTCTCTTTAATGAGGGTGGAAGATATCCCAATTGGGCTGTCCCTTACTTAATTTTCTCCTTTGCAGGGGGTTTATTTTTATGTACACGGGGTCAGGGCGCACGTGCAGGGGGTCAGGGCGCATATGCAGGTGGTCAGGGCGCACGTGCATGGGGTCAGGGCGCATTTGCAGGTGGTCAGGGCGCACGTGCATGGGGTCGGGGCGCATGTGCAAGTGGTCAGGGCGCATGTGCAAGTGGGCAGGGCGCATGTGCAAGGGGTCAGGGCGCATGTGCAAGTGGTCAGGGCGCATGTGCAAGGGGTCAGGGCGCATGTGCAAGGGGTCAGGGCGCACGTGCAGGCACCCAGGGCGCATGTGCAAGGGGTCAGGGCGCACGTGCAAGGGTCGAGTTTGCATAAGCAAATGCCGAGTTTGCACATGCAAAAGGCTAGTGCGCAATTGCATGCCCCTGGTTCTCACAGGAATGTGTCTTGTTAGCTTTTGCATTATCGCCATTCCCTTCCGCAATAGATGAGATCGCAAGATAATCCCATGTATTTGCCCACGCATTCGCCGTAATTTGTATTGCAATAGACGGGATTGTTTCTCCCGGCGTTTGGAACCTACAAACAA
>JAUPLE010000179.1 GCA_030837085.1 Acidobacteriota bacterium
GTTCCGCTTCCATCTCTTCGCGGGTAAGCCCGGTTTTGAGTAAAGCAGCGGAAAGATTCCCATCCTGTGTGCCGGGAATGTAAAAACGTTTTACCTGGGCCATGAAACCGGGCAAACCGGTTTTTGTCCTGACATCCAATTGCAGGGCTTTTAACGTGGTGGGTTCGCCGGCCAACGCAACCTGTCCCAGCTTCCGGTATTTACGATAATTGTACTTTACATCATCGAAAACCTTTGTCAATTCTTCCGTGGTTTTGAACTGGACGTTGTAGGCGTCCTGCTGGAGGCCTGTCAGCCGGACCACATCCGTATGAATCGCAATGAGCCCTTCGATCCGTTCCGCGGAAACGCCGCGTATTGCAAGCAAGGCTATTATCGGCGCCTTAAGGCAGTTTTTCAACGCTACCAAAATCTTCATTAACCGCTCTTCGAAAGCTGATGTTTTTGACATTTTAGTTTATCTCCTTCAAGAAGTTTTTTATGTTAGTTATACTATCTTGCATATATGACTTAAAATGAGATGCTTTCAGCCCGGGAATTGACTTATTCCGCAAAAAATGAGGTCTATTCGCACCGGGGAAAGGCGTATTCCCTACATAACGAGGCGTATTCACCACAAAATGTCGCGCATTCGCTAAAATGTGAGGCGTATTCGCGCCGGGAAATGACGTATCCGCACCGGGAAATGGCGTATTCGCACGAAAAAATGATCTGTACGCAATTTTTACATTAAGTGGGACCGTACGGACGACATCCCGGTGCGAATACATCATTTTTTTGAGCGAATCCATCAACTCATGTGGCGAATACGCCATTTCATATAGCGAATGCGTCATTTTTTTGAGTGAATACGTCATTTCCTTGAGCGAATGCGCCATTTTTTTAAGGGAAAATTGCTCAAACTCGGACACAAAATGTATGGCCCGCAACACTTTTACTTGTTTTTCGATCATATCTACCATATTCCTTCATTCATTAATTCATATTTCATTTCCTCATTCGTGAGTTAAATGAAAGGTGCCATTTTACTGAGAAAAGTAGTCAATGTCAAATGAGTTTTACTGATTATATGCTAATAAATCGATGAAACGAAGTAATATCAAGTATTTTAATTCCAAATTTTTCTTGTCACCTGGACATGGTTTGTAAATAATGACAAATGTTTTACTGCAAAATAATGGGGTAATCCGGACTGGATTTTAAGATAATGTAATAATCACATTAAAATTTTCAATTGCCTACTGCCCAGTTTCTTTCAACTGTTTTCGTTCCAGTTTACGGGAAGCGCGGATATTTTTGTCGATAAGGGTGGCCCATACCCGGTATTGGAACGGCGTGACACCGAAGAGCCGTTTGAACATCTTGACAAATCCATCCACGTCTCTAAAATCAAGTATCCCGGCAATCTCTTTTATCTTGAGATTTTTTTTCTTTGCCAGTAAATTGAGACCATGCATGGCTTTGATACCGATGAGGACATCTTTCAGGTCCATATCGTGTTTTTTTTTGAAGTGAGCGGAGAGGTAAGGAACCGTAACCCCGTATTTTTGCGCCTGCCATTTGACGGAAAGGAAGCGGCAATCTTCGGGTTTGCTGTTAAAAGCAAACTCCAGTATCTCTTCTGTAATATCTTTTTCTTTCATGTGTTATGCCCATTTTCTTGTTAAAGACATTTTTGCCTGGAAATATTCTATACCATATCCAAAGAAAATGAGCAAGAAAAAAAAGAAAAAAATCAAGAAGTTTTGGTTTAGCCGCGAAGAAACGCGAAGGCACGCGAAGATTAAAAAAAGTGTCCGTGTTTGTCCGTGTTGCCGTTTTGTCCGTGGCTATTTGTAAAGATCGAATTGGGGGTTCTTTTTTATTTCTATAAATCGAGGATTAACCGGGAGTATCACACGAAAATAAGTCCGACCGTCATCGAAATCGAAAATTGCCGGGGGTGAGCCGATTAGATTCATATTATATTGAATTTTGGGGATGCCGGTTCCCCTTGCTTCGGCCAGTCGCAAATCTTTCAGGAAATCGCCGATGCGGCGGTTCCTGGCAGGTACGGGTGGGAGGGATTCGAGTTGAAAGTGTTCTTTCCGGATTCCCTGCACTGGGCCGGGATAATTAATGATTTCAATACGGTTCGGGTAAAGATAGACTTTCACGGGTTCCGGCTGCGAATCATAGCTTCGGTGGTAAATGGCGTTCACCAATGCTTCTTTGACGGCGACAAAAGGATAAGGTACGATATGTTCCGCTTCGGCCTGGTCGGGGTTTTTGCGGATAATCGTACTGAATTGTCCTTGCAAATAATTTAGGCAGGATTGAATTTGTACGGGGAAAGAGCCCCTGAAAATTTTCTCTTCGATCAAATCGCCGGAGGCGTCTTCCGGGAAAATGGCCACTTCGATTCTGGCACTGTTGAAAAAATGTTCCGGGTCGTCATTAAAAAACATAAGCGCCACATTCCTGGGAATTTTAAAGCCGTTAACCCGGATGAGGAGGTGGAGTTTTTCGAAAATATCTTCGGCAGACAGTTGCATTTTGGCCAGTTCGCTTTGAATATCGGTAAGAAATCGTTTAACCAGGAATGGGGAGATATCCTCGAACTGGCCGGTTAAGCTCCTGCGGTCGTCGAAAGGGATTTTGGCTGTTTGTTCCAGGAGTTGGCGGCGGATATCGCCTACCGCTTCGATGGAGGAGCTTCCGGCGCGCACCCAATACGCTTTACGATCGCCTTTGCGAATTGACGATTCATAGGGCCGGTTTTCTCCTGCCGGACACCATATGACTATTATTGTTTTTTCCTGGAATGTTTCGATGAAGATAAGGGGAAGATAAACCGGTGAGATATTTCCTTTGCAGGCGCCGATGATTTCTCGTTGGATGCGGTCAATATTCAAATTATCAAGGCCGATTGGGGGTAAAACCGGGCTGCCGTTATTTGCTTCCTCGATGCCGAGAATAATATATCCGCCGTTATTATTCAAGAGGTCGTTGGCAAAAGCGCATACCGATCGTATGACCGACTCTTTTATATTTTCATTCCAGCCGGCTTTGAATTCCACGCGGTCATTTTCGATTATGCGACGGTGTATCAAGCTTTCCAGGTTAATGGGTAAGCCGCTTTGGGTTATCGATCCTTTAATGTTCTTTTTCATTTTATTCAGCATATCAGTTACAACTGTATTATAAGGAAAATGCCCGGATATTTCAAGTGGTGATTAGGGAGCGGCCAAATTTTTTCTCCCTGGATCAGGAGGTGAGTTGGAAAGCATCTAAACAGGATTCAGATCACGGTCAAAAATCACTTCCTTTATCCGTATGTCTGTCTTTATTAGACGTTTGTACTGCGGCGAATGTCGAACTATTTTATTCCCTGAAGAAGGTATCCAGAAATAGAACCGACATTTGGCGCCTTTGACTAAAAGAGAAAGTGGGTTATTGATTTTATCCATCAACCATTGGTATTTTCCCAAGACACGATCTACTTGCTTTGTGGTACATGTATGGGGCTCAAAAAATACGGCATACTCACGCTTTGTACCATCGAGAACGTGAATATAATAATCCCACCGATAGTTCTGTGGCTCAACTTTTTCGTATGCTTCATCGATATTCAAACTGCATGAAACCTGGAACTCTTTAAGTTGAACACATCCGCGATGTTTCGCCTCTATCGCCTTCAAGCCCTCAGCGCAATGTTTTTTGAGAATTGGAATTTGCCGCAGGGTATTAAGCATCTTCATCCCCGTTATTCAATTCACCAACGATATCCGCGATCTTTCCGCTAAATTCCGATAATCCCCCCCATCCCCATTCGTCGGGTGAATCGCTACCCGGGTCAAGTTTCGATATATCGACGGTAGAAACACCTTCCGACGTCTCCTTAAAATAATTAACCCTGATAACCTTCTTCATTATTTTCCTTGCCAGGTCATTCGGATAGTTCGACGTACCGATTAAATTAAATAATTTTTTAAAATATTTTGTATCTGCTTCATTTGTTTGCATTTCAAC
>JAUPLE010000180.1 GCA_030837085.1 Acidobacteriota bacterium
AAAGTTTTGATCAAACTTTTTCAAAAGTTTGGCCCCCGGCAGGGCTTAATTCCCGTAGGGGCGCACCTGCGTGTGCGCCCGTTTTTGATGGAATAACCGTCGAAATCAAAGAACTTGAACGAGTGGAAATAAATCTTTCCGATGAAGGGGTGTATGACGGATATTTAGTCGTCGCCGACCAATTAAGAGAATTGCCCATCGGCTCGACGCTTGACAAAAGTAGCAGAGTTTTCTATTGGCAACCGGGTCCCGGTTTTGTCGGAGAATATCGCTTCGTATTTATCGAAAAAGACAATGAGGGACAATTCACCCAGAAGCACATCGTTGTGAATATAAAAACGAAACAATAATACTAACCAGGGCCAGGTTCTATTATATAGAGCCTGGCCCAGGGTTTTTTAGAAAGCCCAATTGACAAAACAGACTTGTGTGACACGCTGAAGAATTGCTAAAGAATCAAGAGACTGAGGTCAAATGAAACGCCAGAATTGTTGGGAAGTGATGAAGTTAGTCCACCCTAATGGAATAGGGATTACTTTACATTAACAATTAATTATTAACCGGGGAAAGATAAAAGACCCCAGGCATCTGGGAAACTTTACCTGGCGCATAATCCTAGCGCCCTATGGCAATGATGAAACCGGTCACTTTCCTGTCGCCAACCCGGTAATATTCCGGCTTACACACTGCGCCCACCGGTTTCCGGGTGTCGAATACCACAAGATAACCTTCAGCGACGCTTTCCGAAGGCAAATATTTCCCCGATACCTGGGTTATCCCTTCTTCCAGTATTACATTTAATTCATCATACCGGTTCACTTTGGTTTCTATAATATATCTCTTTCCTTTATACGTTAAAAGGATATCCATTCTTCCTAAACCGCTGGGGACTTCATAACGGAGTTCCCCTTCTCCGTCTTTGACAAATTGGAATAGCCAGGCGGTCAGAAGAAATTGCCCGGTCTTTTCATAGGGTTTATCCTTCTCATAAAATGCTCTTACACCGATCTGGGCAATGTAGCGGCTGAATTCCACCAGGATTCGTTCCATATCCAGCCGGTCCCCGGGAAGCGTGTAACCTTGTATCTTTATTGCCCGGGACGCTTGCGCTTCATCGAAAAATGCTTTGATATGGATTGCTTTATATATATTATTGGCGACAACTGCTTTCCCGTCGCTTTCTTTTATCAGGCCATACTGCTCCAGCCATGATTGCTCCTCATTATAAGCCCTGTATTCGACATTATCGAAAACGATCTCTACAAATGTTTCTTTGTACAGTTTGGCTTTCTCATAGAGGTTATCGAAGTGGGCATTTTTTTCTTTCAGCAGGAGTCGAATGGCTTTTTCTACATCGTTTTCATCGATGGGTACTACGGTATTGGGTTTAATGTTCACGGTTAAAATAGTTCCCAATCGGTTGACCAGCCAGGTTTGTCCGCCGCTTTCTTCATGAACTTTTTTTACCGCTTCTTCGGTAAAAGGATGGTTGGTTTCTTCCGTGTATTGGTTGTAAAGATCGCGTACATTTTTTAGAGAAAACGGGGGCAGCACCACCTGGTCTGCAATATTAAACGGCGATACCCCGCCCACCACGAGTTTGGTTATATTTCGAATACCGATCAATCCCACGGAATAAAGCGCCTTTTGCTTGACATCCTTGTAATCCAGGTACAACCCACGCAGCGCATTAAGAAAGTTCTCCAATTCACTTAATAGGATGCCGTCAAATTCGTCGATAAAAATAACGATCTTTTTAAATAAAAGGATACGGTTTAATCCCTCGAATAATTCTTTGAAATCCATATGGTCGGCGAGATGGTGATTAGATAAAAATTCACGGACCGGTTCGATTTTTTCGCAGTTTACCTGCATTAACCGATCGATCAATTGGGCGTAGAGGTATTTTTCAATCTGCGCATAAAACCGGGCTTTATCCAGGCTTTTGAACTCCTGGAAGCTTAATAAGACAGCCACATAGGTTGGATCGCGGTGTAATTGGCGGCAGGTTTCTTTGAGGAAGGATGTCTTGCCGCTCTGCCGGGGGGCAAAGATGGAAAAATACCGGCCCAGGTCTACCATGGTTTTAATGTCATGTCCATGGTTATTGGTTATATTTTCCAGGTGAACGTAATACGCCGCTTCCGGGTTTACTGTGCCTGAATTTTCAAAGAAACGTTTTGGCGTCCTGTACGGCTTATCATTTATATCTAGCAGTTTTTCGTTCATGATTTAATCTTATTGTATAGGTTAAGATTTGTCAAGACCGGGAATGGAAATAGCCGCAATGGCACCCAGGCTTAAAATTGTGATTAGAGGCATCAACTTTAAGGTAATATTTCAGTCCCTTGGGAAATGTGATTTTGGAGGGTGTTGCGAAGAGGGCAATAACTCGCCTGTTCCATTTATTTTCGCCGAAGGCGTATTAAACAAACCCGAGGGGCTCCTCTTTGTTTGTAATTTGTATTTTGTAATTTGTAATTTTATATTTGTGCTCCATACATCTTCAAAATCTCCAACCCTTTCTTTGACCACTCACTTCCCTTTTCCAGATTCCGAAAGGAACACCCCTGGATGAAGAGGCCAGGGATATCGAGCAACTCCCGTTCTTTATCTTCTCCCGGTCCGGCTGTTGCATAGATTGTATTCCAAGAAGTTCTTAATTTTATATTTTCATCTGCATTGGGGAATTCGGAAAGGTCGGGGTGGTCTGAATATTTATGGGTTTTCAGGCATTGTCCGGTACTCGCGTCCCACTCTTTAATGGTTCCATCATTCGATGCGGATAGAATTTTTTTACCATCCTTGCTGTACACCGCGCTGATTACCCAATCCGTATGCCCGGCCAGGGTTTTCACACTTTCCCCGGTTCCCACGTCCCACTCTTTGATGGTGTGATCATTCGATGCGGATAGGATTTTTTTACCATCACCGCTGTACACCGCGCTGTATACTGGACCCGTATGCCCCTGTGGCAAAAGACTCTTTTCATGCACCCGCGAACCACCGAATTCCACCCCCAGATACCGCGTTCCACTCCTGTTCCCCCCTCCTCTATTATGATCATAAAATCGACTGCACCTCACCCCATTCAACATCACCCCGGTTAAATCCAACTCCCTTAAATCCGCCCCTGTCAACTCCCCCCGCACCTCTTTCCATATAGTCACGACGTTAATTACCGCATAGTCTACATTACCTTTTGCCTCCGGCGGCCAGGAACCTTTTTGTAAAAAGGTTCCTGGACCTCCAAAAACTTCTGATAATTTTTCCTTATTACTAAATTTATAACGGCATAATTCCAATGCCCGATATAAACGGTTTTCCTTATTTATATCGATCTTCCAGCCCTCTCCCTTCACCAGGTAAGGAATGCACCGATGCTCCCCTTCGATCTCCCCCATAAACCTCCGCACATAATAATCCAATATGCGCTCCTCCAATACCCCCGGTATTTCTTTCTTCCTTATCCCCACCTCCACTTCATTCAATACATGTACTGCCGCGAAAAAATCCCGGAAACCCTGGTGCAAAAACCGAAGCGTCTCCCCTTCTTCCACCAACATATGCATCTCCCCACAAAAAATATCTCGCAAAAAAGCCGCCCGCTCTATGCTATCCACTTCATTATTGCACTCACCCACCGGCAGCATCTTTACATATTTCCCCAACTGCGGGACCGTTTTCAAGAAATCTCCCTGCGAAAACCGAAAACACAACCGGTCCAGGCACTCCTGGAAATGAGTATAAGTAAAAGCAAATAAACCCGCTTTCTCCATTTCAAATCCCAACCCCGGCAGCAAATACTTGAGTAAAAACCAATAATAAAGAACCCGGTCTTCTCCCGGACCCACCTTTTCCGGGAGTAAAGCCACCTGGGCTTCGATAAAATTCCATAACAATTCCCCGGGCGATTCCACCCTGTCTTTGAAAGAACAGTACCGCGAATCGCGGTGTTTTACCTGCACCTCGCAGGAAGCCGCATACAGCGTCAGCATCATGGGATTCTTTATCAACTTCCCCAGCCTTCCCTTGCCGGACACAGCCGTTCCCGTCATTCCATGTTCCTTCAAATACCCTTCCACCTGGTCATCCTCCAATTCCTTGAGCCTGACCGGGCGCCAATGGGACCAGTTGAAATTCCCCCGCATATCATACCGGCTGGTCATTATCACCTGGACCCCCGGGAACTGTTCCGCCAAACGGTTCAATTCAACCAACAATTGCCGTTTCTCCGCGGTGATTTCATTAAACCCATCCAACAATAGCACCATGGACGGGATAAACCCCTCCCCCTCCTGCAAAGGAGTTTTCATAAGAGTTTCGATTTGATCGAGAGTAATTTTACTCAGACCGTAATTCTTTCGAATGGTCTCCAGTATAAACCCTTCCCGCTTTGCCTCCGAAACCTGGTTAAACTCATTCAAAGCAATAAACACAGGTACTGGAACCGGTATCGATTTTTCTCCGGGACCCAGGAGATTTTCCCACCACTGGATCAGCGAAACAGTTTTCCCCATACCCCCCTCGCCAACAATCACCGCATGCTTGACTTCTGATTCCCATAATATTGGAAGTACTTCTATTATTGAATGCCTCCGGCAGCCAGGGGGCTCTTTTGAAAAACTTTTATCGGCTCCCCGCGCCGCGGGGCTTTTTTCAAAAAGGTCCTGACTATTTTCATCGATTTCAATGTGAGTCTCCAGCCATTTCGTTTCAGCGCCGGTGAAGAGGATATCGGAAATCTTTAGAAAGCGAAACCTGCCGTTAGGTCCGCGCAGCAAATCATAATAGGCACGTGAA
>JAUPLE010000181.1 GCA_030837085.1 Acidobacteriota bacterium
CCAGAAGGCATTTTCATATTTGGTGCTGTAATGACATCTCATGGTGAGCTGGAACGGGAGCACGGGGACGCCATACCAATTCTGGTACATGTCGTAAATCACCTGGCCGAAATATTGGGCGTCGTTCATGGGGCAATAGCCCCCGTTGATGTTCTCATGGGTGTTCTCATAACATGTGTAGGAAAAAGCGGTGGTGCCGCTGGTGCCGTGGTTTAAATCCACGGTTTTGACGTTGGTGGTATTCATGGTGCAGGTGCTGCCGGCAACCGTGACGCCGAAACCCGGGTAAGTTCCGCCAACATCATTATAAGTATATTGGCCGATCTTGAGGTTTCCACCGGGGCCCGTGCCCTGGCCGTTGGTTAACCTGTTAAACGAATCGAGAACCTTTCCCGATTTGACATCGATAAAGTAAATATTCCGTGACGGGTTGCCCAGTTCATCATCGGCGAAAAAGCAAACAACGTAGCAGAGATTGGCTTTATTCTTCTTGTCGATGTAGATATACGTGCCGTATTCCTCGTTTCTAAAGCTCCATGCCGCGTTGGGGGCTTTTGCCTTATGTTGTTTCTGCATACGCAGTAAAGCGCCCTTCGGGTCCAATGTGCCGGGGATGTTCAGGATTTCTTTCGGCGTATCCAGCACCACGGCGCCGTTGATTCTAACCACTTCATCGGTGTGGTCCCTGCTCACGACGGTTTGCACTCCCCAAATGGGAATGCCCTTGTACGTTTGCTGGTAACGGGTGTGGGTGACGCTGTTGAAATCCGTTGTCTGTCTCAGCATGGTGAATTTTTCGCCCTGTGTCAGGCCGAAAATTGTACCCATTGTCGAACGGCCATGGTCAGCCTGGTTATTCATTTTCATCATATAACCGGCGGCATTGGCCGAAACAAAATCGACTTTTTTGGCTGCCCATGTGCTGGTGGCCATGAAGCAGCTCAACATTAAAACCAGTGTAAACACAAAAAACCTTTTGTTCATTTGAAACCTCCTTCGTTTTATTATGATTAAATTTTAGATGCAGACATTAAATAAAGCGATCCCGATGGGAAGTATTAATAGATGGAAAATTGCCCCGCTGCCTTTTATTTCCGACACTGCCGACACTGCCGACGCTCTAAATAAGATAATATGCCTTCTCAACATTCCTCCTTGATCTAGCGATCTTAATCGAACTGCGTTGAAGGTCCTGCTTAAAATTGCAGCCGCCTATTTGATATAGACCATAAATATGGACAAAAACGATTGTTGAGATTTTATCTTAACTTAATGAATGAGTTCCTGTCAATACATCGAAAGTTGTATTTTTGGTATGAAAATAAATTTTATTTTTGTACAACTAAAGTTGTATGTTTTCCAATTTGGTTGTATATGCCGGCCGCTGAGATGTTAAATATAAGTATTATGTAGGGGCGTCCCCCGTCCCCTTGTGGACGCCCGATACTTTTTGAAAATTTGTACCGATTAAGCCAGTCTTACTTCTTTGATTTCCGGGACATCTTCGATGATGGTTTGTTCCACGAAACCTTTGATGGTCATGGTGCTCATGGGGCATCCGTGGCAGGCGCCGGTGAGGTTCACCAGTACGACTTTTTCATCCTCCAGGACATCAACCAATTCGATGCCGCCGCCGTCGGCTTCCAGGGGCGGTCTTACTTTTTCTATCGACGCGTTTACTCTTTCTTTTAAAGTCATTTTAGCTCCTTTATTATATATGCGAAAACATTTCCGTGTTTTCTGTGTTTTCTGTGGGCCTTGTTTTTTTAAACATATTTCAACATTTCATCCAGGGCGCGCATTGCCCGCCGGGCAATGGACTCCTCCACCCGGATTTCATACCGTTCATATTTTAACGCCTCATATACATCTTTCAGCGAGGTTCGTTTCATATTGATGCAAATTTTCGCCGTCAATGCAGGATAAAATTCTTTGCCCGGGTTTTCCCGTTTCATCCGTTCAATAAGACCCTGCTCCGTGGCAATAATAAATTGCTTATGCGGGGACGCGGCAGCGTATTTTAACATGCCGCTGGTGGACAACACTTCATCCGCCAGATCGATCACTTCCATCCTCACTTCCGGGTGGACCACCACTTTTGCACCCGGGAAACGCTTCTTCATCTCCTCGATCTCTTCTTTTTTGATGCGGTTGTGGACGTAGCAGTAGCCTTCAAAGAGAATGATCTTTTTTCCAGGGACCATTTTCTGTACATAACTGCCCAGGTTCCTGTCCGGGACAAAAATGATCTCGTCCGCATGAATGTTTTTGACCACATTAACCGCATTGCTGGAGGTGCAGCAGGCATCGCTTTCGGCTTTGACCTCGACGCTGGAATTGACATACGTTACGACTTTGGCGTTGGGGTGGTTGGCTTTTAGATCTTTTAATTCCTCTACCGTGATCATGTCCGCCATGGGGCAGCCGGCGTCCAGACGCGGGAGCAATACTTTTTTTTGCGGGGAAAGAATTTTAGCCGTCTCTGCCATGAACTTCACCCCGGCAAATACGATAATATCGTGTTCTACCCCGGCGGCGGTCCTGCTGAGCTCCAGGGAATCGCCCAGGTAATCGGCCGCCAATTGGACCTCTTCTACCTGGTAATTATGGGCCAGCAGTACAGCATGTTTTGCTTTTTTTAATTCCTTTATTTCCTGTATCAACGTGATTGAGTTTTCCATTATATTACCACTTTTGTTAAGTACATATTCTATTACAAAATTCATGTTTCGTCAAACCCCACGCGCCCCACTGCGCCCCCATGCTGGGCGTCCCGTTTTGTAGGCACGCGGCGCGTGCACCCTATATGCTGGAATATTTTGCTTGCCCCCTTGATTAAAAGCGTGGGGGGTATTATAATTTATTTTAAAAAAGTGCCTGCGGAAGCGGAAACAAAATAAACTTTTTCTG
>JAUPLE010000182.1 GCA_030837085.1 Acidobacteriota bacterium
CACAGGTCAAAGGCATTGATAATGCCTTCCTGGCAGTCGACGATATCGAAACCGGCATCGGCAAAAAAATCCCCCTCTGGCTTTTCGGTTTTCTCTATTAATAGACTGCCCCGGCATTGGCCACGTTAATAAAAGGATTTTTTGTCCGGTAAAGAGAAATATACGGATGCCTATTGAAAAATAGTTTTTTTTCATATAGAATCTACCTGTCTTAAAAAATGTCCTGGACGGCGGTTGATTAAAATGAGTACCTCACCTGAAATTTTGAGATCACTTGATTATGAAGACCATTACATTGCATTAGATAATTTTGAAGAGGAAGAATTATCTACGATGCAGCGCCGCCTTTTCCGTGAAGTAAAAGATTTAGAATTTGGTATCGACGGCATTTACTTTTCCGGGCAGTTTCCTACCATATATTTCAAATCGATTACAGATTTCGACAAAAGTGAAATCGATAAAATCTGTGCCGCGCAGCAGAAAATTTGGAATCAACGACGTGTCCCCTTCCTTTATGTGAGCAGCCCCATGGAACTGCGCATCTACAATTGCTTCAAAAAGCCGGTAAACCCGGAAGATGAAAGTCAAGCCATCGAATCTTTAGAACTTTATAAGTACTCTTTAAAAGGTGACCAGGACCGATTAACTGAGTTAAAAGATATCTTCAGTAGAGTTTCCATAGAATCCGGCTCTTTTTGGAAAAAGAAAGAGTATGCGAATTTGATGGATACCCGGCAGAGGGTTGACCGGGCGCTGATACAAAGTCTAAAAGAAACAAGAACTGAATTGTTAAACGCGGGAATCAGCTTAAAAATAGTTCACAATCTACTTATCAGGTCTTTATTTATACTATACCTGGAAGATCGCAAAGCCACTAACCCGGAATTTTATAAAAAATATCATAATCAAGCAGAGAGTTATTTCGATATTCTTGACCATAAACATGCGGCATACAGTTTGTTTGCGACACTTGAAGAATCGTTTAATGGGAATCTGTCTCCTGTAACCGAAGAAGAAAGACAAATTGTCGATGAATCGCATCTCAAAATAATAAAGAATTGTTTCTGGGATGGTCAGAAAGACACAGGTCGCCTTTTTAAATGGCGGATGTTCGATTTCAGTATCATTCCCATCGAATTGATTAGTGAAATATATGAAGAATTTTTGAAAAGCGAAAAAGGTGAAAAGCAGGCATCGAAAGATGGCGCTTATTATACTCCCCTTTCCCTGGTGGAATTTATTTTGAACGAAAAATTGCCCTGGGCGGATAAGGACAATACGGATTATAAATTAACAATTCTCGATCCCACCTGCGGTTCAGGCATATTTCTCGTGGAAGCCTATAGGCGATTGGTCGATCGATGGAAATTTTGTAATACAGGGAAAAAGATTTGTGTTGAAGATTTAAAGGATATATTGTTACATTCGATATATGGCGTCGAAAAAGAACCGGAGGCAATCAAAGTCGCGGCGTTTAGCCTTTACCTGGCCATATTAGACCACCTGGAGCCCAAATCGTTGTGGAATTCGATACGGTTTCCCTTTCTTGTTTCCAGCCCCGCTGAAACCGCAAATGGTAGACAAGGTCGAAATCTATTCTGCGCCAGCAGTCTGGCGGATGGTGAATTCTCAAAGCAAGAATATGACCTGGTAGTGGGTAATCCTCCATTTAAGAGAGGGGGGTTAGAAGAAGAAACGCAAAAATATTTGAAAAAGCGCGATTTTGCTCAAGAAACTGTGCTGGCTTTTTTGCACCGGGCGACTCAATTATCACCCAATGGGCAGATTGCCATGGTGACTTCGAGTAAAATCCTATTTAATAAATCCGGAGGCTACCGAAAATTCAGGAACTTTTTGTTTACCGGCGCATATGTGGAAGCGATTTACAACTTTTCTATATTGAGGAAGGCAAAAAAAGAATATGGCGGGCAGTTATTTTCAGGGGCCGTCGGCCCGGTATGTGTGGTTTTTTACCGTATGAAAAAACCTTCGATGGTCAAAGAAAGAATCTTGTATTGTGCGCCCAAATCTCCTGTAAAAAGAAATATGGTGGAAGGTGTGGTGATCGACCGTTCCGATTTTAAATTTTTACCGCGGGAAGAATGCGCAAAAGAAGATACCAATATATGGAAAGTGGCGATGTGGGCGACTGAAAGAGATTATGAGATTATTAATAGATTAAGTAGAGCGAAGCCCTTGAAAGTCTATTTTGATTCAAATAAAGATACCTGGCATTATGGAATCGGTTTGCATAAATCCGATGATGGGGGATGTTACGTCCAGGAATTTTCAGATTTTCCTTTAATCTCAACAATGAAAATAGAGCAGTTCTATATGTTCGCTGAAAATTTTCATAAATTAGGTGCTGATGCGCCTTACAGATCAATTGACGGAAAAATATTTACCCCCCCAATCGTAATAATTAAAGAAGGGCAAAAAAATAAACGCTTATGTGCCAGCTATATACCGTTCAAATGTGTTTACTTGAATGCAGTATTTGGAATTACTACAACAGAAGTCGATTTAAAATTATTGAAAGCGCTGGTTGCATGCATCAATTCATCATTTTCCAGTTATTTTTTGTTCTTAACTACTTCAACCTGGGGAATTGAAAGGGAAAGAGTAACATTAAATGAATTATTGTTTCTTCCAGGTTTGATTTTCTTGCTGCCCGAACCAGTAATCGAAATGCTTGCCGGGAAAGTCGATGAGATTATTTCTTCGAAAAAGAGTAACCCGGTATTAGCGAAAGATATATGCGGTATTGAAAAGGAGATCGATGAAATATTGTATACTGCCCTGGGATTATCGGATAGAGAAAGATATTTAATCGAAGATACATTGAACTATAGCCTCGGACTTTTCCAGGAAGGTGAAAA
>JAUPLE010000183.1 GCA_030837085.1 Acidobacteriota bacterium
GATGAACTGCGCAACCTGGACTGGGCTTCCCGACGCCAGAGGCAAAAGATCAAAGCCGTGGAAAACGCTTTTGAAACCCTCGAGGCCCAACTGGGACGGCCTGCCGCGGAAGAGGAAGTGGCCAAAAGCCTGAACATGTCCCTCGCCGAATTCCAGGACTTACGGGATGAAGCCGGCGACGCCGGCATCGGCGTCTTCAGGATCGATACCGATGATGAAGCCAATGTCACGGATAGTAAAATGTTGAAATATTACATCGATGAAACCCACGAATCCCCGGACCTGGTCATGGAAAAGGAAGAAATGAAGAACTTACTGGTGGGCTTCATGAAAGCGCTTCCCGAAAAGGAGAAATTGGTTTTAAGTCTGTATTACCTGGAGGATTTGAATTTGAAAGAGATCGGGAAAGTCATGGATTTAACCGATTCGCGTATCTCCCAATTGCGAACCGGCGCCATTTTAAGGCTGCGGGCCCGGCTCGCCGAGGTAGCCCGGAAAAATAAGGTCCCGGCCCGGCAGATGTTTGGGAATTAAGGAGGCGGAAAAAATGGCCAAAGTATTATCACAAGAAGAAGTCGATGCCCTGCTAAATGAATTTTCAGAGGACGAAGCGCCCACGCTCCAACCTTTGTCCCTCCGCGAGGCCCGCGACAGCCGTGACGCGCGCGACGCGGCCCCCAGGGCGCCCATATCCCGGAAAAGAGAAAAGGAAAAAGACCGGAAAGTCGCCAGCTACAATTTCCGCCGGCCTGACCGTATTTCCAAGGAGCAGTTGCGTTCCCTTCATTACCTTCACGATCATTTTGCCAGGAACTTTTCCTCTTCGCTGTCCGCGTACCTCCGGGCATTGATCGATGTCAACCTCTATTCCGTGGAACAGTTTACCTATTCCGAGTTTATCCTATCGCTCCCGGACCCCACCTATTTTAACGCCATTGCCATGAGCCCACTGGAAGGCAACGCCATATTGGAAATCAATCCCAAAATCCTTTTTCCCATGATCGATAAAATACTGGGGGGAAAAGGCGAAGATTTTGCCGGTGGTATACGCAGTATTACCGATATCGAACGTACCCTGATCGAAGGCGTCGTTAAAATCGTCATGAAAGACCTGGAAGAGTCCTGGAAGCAAATCGTGAAACTCCGCCTGTCCATCGTGGCCACGGAAACATCGCCCCAGTTGATCCAGGTAGTGGCGCCCAATGAGATCGTGGTACTGATCGTTTTCGAGTTAAAAGTAGGCGAAGCCAGGGGGTTCATGAATTTATGCATCCCCTCCATTGTGTTGGAACCCATTTCCAAGCGCTTTTCCCAGGATTGGTACGCCGACAAGGCCAAAACCAGCGTGGATGAAATAAAAAAAATCAAATTGAACTTATTAAAAACCAATATCAAGTTGGCGGCCGGTATCCACGGCAACACGATCACTGCCCGGGATATTATCGGCTTAAAACCCGGGGATGTGATCAAGCTGGAATCCAAAGTCACAGACCCCTTAACCATTGAATTAAACGGCGTGAAAAAATACAATGCCTACCAGGTAAAACATGGTGAAAAAAAGGCAGTCCAGGTGGTCGACTTAATTCCCAGGGAGTTTAAAAATGAGTAATGGCAACGAGCAATTAAAAAAAGTATTTGTCGAAAATTGGACATCTGTATACCATACCATATTGGGAAGAGATGTCGTACTGACCGTCAATTCGGCGCAGGTCAAAACCAAAAAAGAAGCGGCCCATTTAGTCCGCGGTTTACAAGCCTTTGTCAGCATCGCTTACGGGGAGTCGCCCGGCGAAGCGCTGGTCATTGGGTCGCGGAAAAAACTGGTATCCATTGTTGCCAACATGATGATCGGCCTGGATTCGTTCAAGGACGACATTACCGCGGCCGATAAAGATGCTTTCGTCGAAGCCGTGACCCAGATGTTTACCGCCTGCCAGGCGCCTTTAAAAGAGGCTTTTGACATTGATATGCGCTTCAGGGGCGCCGCTTTCATCGAAGCCGGGGAGCCCCTCCAATCCATTTCCAGCAATACCGTCCAGGTATGGATTATCACCTTTGAACTACCCGGTGCAGCCGTGGAAAAATTTGTCTTTATGGCGCCGGAAAACTTTGCCGCAGCCGCTAACGAAGAAGAAGACCGGATTGGCAAAATAATGATGGACCCCATTGCGCCTGCTCCACCCGCCGGCAATGTCGGCAACGCCGGCAACGTCGGCGCCAAACGCACTATGCCCGCGGCAAAAGTTTCCACGCCATCGCCCTCGCCTTCTATCGACCGCACCCGCGTCGGCGTCAGCGTCGGCGCCGCCGCCGGCGTCGCTGCCGGGAGTTCCAATATCGACCTGTTAATGGATGTCGAATTACCCATTACCGTGCGCATCGGTACTACCGAAATGAAACTCATCGATATCATGCGCCTGGGATTGGGAAGCATCATCGAACTGGAAAAAATGGTGGATGACCCGGTAGAAATCCTGGCCAATGACAAACTGGTGGCCAAAGGAGAAGTGGTGATTTGCGACGGCAACTACGCCGTTAAAATCACCGAAGTCCAGAGCAGGGAGGAACGCATCCGGTCCTTGGCTTGAAAAGAGTTCAACAGGGAAGAGCAATGGCGGAAGAACGGAAATTAACCAACGCTGAATTCATCGATCTCCAGGATTTTATCTATAAAAAATCCGGCATGTTTTTCCCTTTATCCCGGAAAAATTTCATCGAGCAAAAAGTACTCAAACGCATCGAATCACTGGAATATAAAAATTTTAGCGATTATTTGGCCATTCTAAAAAAGGAACTGTACCAGACCGAGATCATTAATCTTTTCAATGAAATCACGGTGAACGAGACTTTTTTTTTCCGTGACCAGCCGCAGTTTGAGGCGTTGGAAAAGCATATCATCCCGCGCCTGGCTGCCAGCGGCAGGAAAAACATCACCATCTTAAGCGCCGGTTGTTCTTCGGGCGAGGAACCCTATACCCTGGCCATGATCCTGCGCGAGAAGTTCCCTTACTTGCCTTTCACCATATGCGGCATCGATATTTCCGACCAGGTGATTGCCAAAGCCGACTGGGCGGAATATACCCGTTATGCTGTCCGGCACGTTCCCCCTGACTACTTAAAAAAATATTTTATCCCCCTGGAAAACGGCAACCTCAAATTCCGCGATGAATTCAAAACCGGCATCTCCTTTAAAAAAATGAACCTTATGGAATTTGGGGCGTCGCCCGGTCTCAAATCAAAGCGGTATGATGTTATCTTTTGCAGGTATGTCCTGATCTATTTCGATCGAGTTTCCAAACAAAGGGTAATCGATACGTTCCATGAAAAGATCGCGGAAAACGGTTATTTAATCCTGGGCAATTCCGAATCGCTGTCTTCAGTGCTGGGGAATTTTAAAATACTTCATTTCCCTTCCGCGATTATATATCGTCGAACCTGAGGCATGAACAATGAGTCATAGGAGATTTTAGAATGACGGACGACATCATAGAGAAAGCACGAAAAGTCGCCAACCAGGTGGGCGATTTCCCGCCCATTCCCTCTGTGATATTGGAGTCCATCAAACTGCTCAATGACCCATCAGCCACCGTGAAAACAATCCAGGAGCAGATACTGCTGGATCAATCCTTAACCGCATTCATCTTAAAAGTGGCTAATTCCGCCCTTTACGGCGTCATGAAAGAAGTCACAACCGTCAGCTATGCCATCAACCTCATGGGCTATAATACCACTAAATCCATTTTAACCGCTTATCTTTCCAAAAACCTTTACAGTACCCGGGGAGGCAAATTCATCCAGAATATATTATGGCGGCACTCCATATCCACGGCTGTTTTGGGGAAAACCATCGCCGAACATTTAACCATGGCTGCTCCGCTCACTCCGCCCACGCCGGAAGAGGTCTTTATTGCCGGGCTGCTTCATGATATCGGCAAAGGTGTGTTATTAAAAAATAAAACCGATGAGTTCGAGAAAATCATTCAACTCATCTACAGCGATAAAAAAACCTCTATCCAGGCCGAACAAGAGGTGTTGGGTTTTACCCATATCGAAGTCGGGTACCTGCTGATGCAAAACTGGCGGTTTTCCGATAAGATCATTGACACGCTTATACATCATCATAATATCCTGGGATATAACGGTAACAATTTAATGACGCCGGTGGTGAGTCTTGCCAATAAATCCAGTCACCGTCTCGATTATTCGTTCGACAAACCGGAAATAGAATTAAATGAATTGCCGGTTTTACATATTAGCGAACAAACGTTGATGGAAATCGAGAAAGAGGCTGAAGAGGAAATAAAAAATTACCTGGAGATTTTCGGCTAATGAACGATAAACAAAACATTTTAAATGAATTGTTTCCTGCATCGCGGCAGTTGCCAACCCTTCCGGTGTTGTACCTGGAAGTGAGCCGGATGCTGGATAATCCGTTTTCTTCCAGCCGGGAAATTTCCCTCATGTTAATGAAGGACCAGGCCATGGTGGCCAGGATATTAAGACTTTCTAACAGCGCCCTGTACGCCAAACCCCAGGAAATAACCAGCCTGGCCAATGCCGTTACTTACCTGGGCACGCAGACATTAAAGCACATCATCTTGCAGATAGCCATGGTGCGGATGTTTCCATTAGATAAGAAAGAGAGCCCCGATTTTAGCGCCGTAACCTTCTGGGAGCATTCGTTGGGAACCGCTTTTTTCACCAATACCCTGGAGAAAAAATTAAATTTACCGGTCAGTGAGGATTATTATATCGGCGGTTTACTTCACGATCTCGGTAAGCTCATGGTTTACCACTATTACCCCGGCAAGTTCAAAGAAATACTCCACCTGCAGATGCACGAAAATGTCGACTATAATACCGCTGAAGAAAAGGTATTGGGGGTGAATCATGCCGATATCGGCGAGTTCCTGGCGCAGAAGTGGCAGTTTAAACCACCCGTACTGGCCGCTATCCGGGACCATCACAAAATGTTACCGGCAGCAGCAGCAGCGGCAGCGGCGGAGCAGCCGGTGCATGCCGCAGTGGTACGCATCGCCAATATGTTTGCCAAAGCAGCCGGGCTTTGTTTCCCCTGGGATAAATGCGTTTTCGATATCGTAGGCGACCCAGCCTGGGAAATCCTTAAAATCCATGCCGGAGGCCAGGTAGATGTGGAAAGGTTGACTTTCGAAATCCGGGATGAAGCCGAGAATATCACAGCCTCTGTTAAAGAGCTTTTAAGCAAAAAAAAACAACGAATGGAGATCTGAACTTATGTCTATAACAACGATCATACATATCCTGGTGGAGATAGCACTCCTGGTTGTCCTGGTCGTTCTGTTCACGTATACCGTCAAAAAACTGGAAGCCAGGCTCAAGCAATTGGAAAATAAAGTCACCCATTTATCGACTATCAGTAAATATTTCCCCGAGTTCATTGAAAAAGGTGAATCCATCACGAAGAATATTACCGAAGACCTGCTGTTAAAGCAGGATGTCTTAAAAAAATTAATTGTCGAAGCGGAAAAAGCGTCGGAGAAATTGAGTTATGTGGAAGAGAAAATAAAAGAGAAGAAATTGGATAAGGGAACTATCGATAAGGTATTAATCCTGGTGAACCAGGGTTTTACGCCGGCAGAGATAGCTCCTAAGCTGAATATTCCATTGGGGGAGATTGAATTGATCATCAAATTGCGGAAATATCTAAGCTCGCCCATCAAGGAAAAACTTTAGCAAAATAGCCGCGAAGAACGCGAAGGACCGCGAAGGATAACAAAATGAACCCATTATTCACTACATTTAAACTTAAATCAGTTGAAATTAAAAACCGGGTGGTCATGCCGCCGGTGGTTAGTTTCGGTTGGGCGGATGAAAACGGCTATGTGGATGACCGCCACGTAAAACATTATGAAGAAAGGGCCGAAGGCGGCGCCGGGATGATTATCGTCGAAGCCACTTGTGTAAAAAAGGACGGCCGTATTGTCAATTCACAGCCGGGGATATGGTCGGATGATCATATCCAGGGATTAAGTAAAATCACCACCACATGTCGCAAACACGGCCCGCTGATGCTGCTGCAAATCCATCATTCGGGGTTGGGTACTTCCCCGGCCATTTCGGACAAAGCCGTGGGACCCTCTGCCGACCCAAATAACAACCGCACCCACACATTATCCATCGAAGAAATCCACGACCTCCGGGACGCCTTCATTAAGGCCGCCAAAAGGGCGAAACAAGTCGGTTTTCACGGCGTCGAATTACATGGCGCCCATGGTTTCTTGTTAAACCAATTTGCGACGCCTATTTTCAACAAAAGAGAAGATGAATATGGCGGTTCCTTAAAAGGCCGCTTAAAATTTGCCTCTGAAATAATCCACGGTATCCGGGAAGCCCTGGGAGAGGATTTCATTATCGGGTATCGCTTAGGTTCCAACTCCCCTACCCTGGAAGACGGCATTGAGATTGCCCAATACCTGGGAAAAACCGGCATCGATCTCCTGCATGCATCGCATGGAGGTGGTACGGGCATAATACCGGCTGTGCCGGAAAACTTTGCTTATAACGGCATCG
Source organism: Acidobacteriota bacterium (assembly GCA_030837085.1). Lineage (GTDB taxonomy): Bacteria > Acidobacteriota > Aminicenantia > UBA2199 > UBA2199 > JAKAGC01. The sequence goes on from JAUPLE010000183.1 coordinate 6,553, forward strand.
TATACAGCGGTACTCAGATAAAGAAACATGTAAACATCCCGGTAATCGTAGTGAATGAAATAAAATCGCCGGAGCGGGCGTCATATTTGATTGCACATCAGATGGCCGATTTTGTCGCGATAGGGAAAGACATGTTGACTGATCCCCAATGGGTAAAGAAAGCCATGAATAATGAACCCATCGATTATTGTATCCACTGCCTGCCCAAATGCAAACGCTATGAAAACGCGGATTTATGTCCGGTACATAAGGGATAATATATAAAGAAGCCCACAGAACACACAGAGCGGGCTGTGCCCGCAACCCAAGAAGGCCCTACGGGCCATTTTTCGTCGCCCTTAATGGGGCGACGAGTATTCCATGGCAAAAATCCTTGCCAAAAAAACCAGGAGTTGCATACAGTATCACAGAAAACACGGAAATAGCTACAGCTTACCGGTTTGAATGAATACTGGGTAAACCGTGATCCCGCTCCCGGGGTCTTGAAACGGGGTTTCGTATTTCTTCTTGTTGGCGTCATCGATGCTTTCGATAAAGGAAACCAGGTAAATTTCCCGGAGACCCAATCGTTTTGCATATTGAGCCGCTTGTTCAAGGGCCACCCGATACCCGGATCGGTCCATGAAACTTTTTAACTCGATCCCATAAGTCATATTATTATACTGGATGAGAAGATCGATTTTGCCGTTGCCGGTGGGAAATTCCGGGAAGATGCGCACTTTTTTGCCCCGCAGCAATTCATCCAGGTAAGAGTAGATGTTAAAATGGAATACGGCTTCATATATACGCAAATCGCTGCGCCTGGGGGCGTCTTTAAATAACCAGCCCTTGTTTTTATCCAGGTAAGTTTGATAGAGCTCCAGCATGGCGGGAATGTCCATATGGTCAGGGAAGATGACCTCTTTCACGTCCATAAAAGCGTCCACCAGTTGTCCCATTTCCTTGAAAATTTCATTGGAAAAATAGTTGAATAAACGCTTTTGAACGAATGGGGAAGCAAATTTTACGTAACTATCGTCGCCGGTAATAGTGTCAGGCTCGATCACGCCGTTCATGTAGAGGTAATTGATCTCGATATCGTCAAAGCGGAATTTCATCGGTTTATCGGTTTTAAAAAGCTCGATTATCGTGTACCGGTACGGTTGGATTTTGGCTTTACTAATGATGTTCAGGATATTATTATTGGGAAGGACATTTTGGGCCAGTCGGTAGATGTTCTCAAAATCCTTCAATTGAATCGGCCTGGAGGTATCGTTGGCAAGGTTTTCAACGCCTTCGGTAAGGATTTCGCCGAGCCAGCAGGTTAGGCCGGGTTGGCCGGCGGTTTCCGTATAAATTTTTTCAACCACAGCCGGTTCGATTGGTTGGCCGCTCTCCTTTTCATACCATTGGAACATCCCTTTCACTTCTTCGCAAGTAAGGTTGGGAATGTGAACGCTTCGTTGGACATTAAAAGGAGAGCCTTTTTCATTTTCGATGCCCAGGACGCTGCGGACGCCGATTAAGGCGACAGCATGGAGGAGGTAGCTCTTTTGTTCCGTGGTTTTATCTTTTTCATCCATGCGGTTGATATAAATGTTTCTAAAGGCGCTAACAATGGTATTTATACCTTTTTCCGGGAGGGCATCGAACTCGTCCAGTATCAGGATTAGGGGTTTATCCAGTACTTCTCGATTGAATATTTTCTGGAATCGCCGTTGGGTATTAATTCCGGTGAAAGGTTTATTTAATCCATCGCCAATTTCTTCGGAGATTACCTCGATAATAGCCTTGACATTTGTTTCATTCTTGAGGCCTTCCAGGTTGATTTTAAGTACATCGAAACGAGGGTCTTTTTTCAGTTGAAAGAGGATTTCCTGCATGACCCATGTTTTGCCGGTCTGCCGGGGCGCCCATACGGTGATGTAATGGCCGCCTTTTTGAGGATTTTCTCCCATCAATTGAGTGAGAGCCCCGTCAATTAATTCTTTCCTGGGTGCGTAATAATGCACATCCGTATCGATCGGCCCATACGAATTAAATCGTCTCATATTCGACTCCTTGTCTTATTTCATTGCCGCATCTATTTTATCAAAAGCCGGTAGATAATGCAAACGAACAAAAAAATAGCCACCAAGACACGAAGGCACAAAGGTACACCAAGAAAAACAGTGTAATCGCATATATGTGGATGTATGTTTTTTCACTTTCGGTAAGTTGATTAAATTTGGTTCCAATGTTATAATGCCCACAGGATGAAAAATTTACCGCTTAGTATCCAGACGTTTCGTGACTTTGTCGACGGGAATTATCTTTACGTAGATAAAACAAAATTGATATA
>JAUPLE010000184.1 GCA_030837085.1 Acidobacteriota bacterium
ATAAAATATTGTCCCGGTTCATGCCATACCTACCGGTTAGGTAGTGGCAGTATCCTATCTAAAGGTATCATATGACGGATACGGCTGTCAGATTTGAAAACCTTTCGAAATTTTATAAACTCTATTACTCTCCCAAAGACCGGTTAAAAGAAGCGCTTTCTCCATTTGGGAAAAAACGCCACCGGGAATTTTACGCTTTAAAGAATATCAACCTGGAAATTAAAAAAGGCGAGATACTGGGGGTGGTGGGGCGCAACGGTTCCGGGAAATCCACCTTGCTGTCGATTATTTCCGGGTTTATCCAACCGAACTCGGGAACAAAAATGGTGACCGGCAGGTTATCGGCCCTGTTGGACCTCGGCTTCGGCATGAACCCGAATTTCGATGGCTTTCAAAACATTTATTTTGGCGGCATCATGCTGGGCTTTTCCAAACAGGAAATGAAAGGCAAAATCGATGAGATTATTGCCTTTGCCGATATCGGGGAGTTTATTCGGCAACCGATGAGAACCTATTCCGCCGGCATGAAAGCCAGGCTGGGGTTTGCCCTGGCAATTAGTGTAAATCCCGATATCCTTATCGTGGATGAAGTCCTGGCCGTGGGTGACGACCTGTTTCGACGCAAATGCTTCTCTAAAATGGAAGAAATCATCGCCAAAGGCTGCACGATTATTTATGTTTCCCACGCTATCAACACGGTCAATGAATTATGCTCCCGCGCCATCTTATTAGATAGGGGAGAATTGATCCTGGACGGCCCGCCCAAATGGGTCACCGCCAATTACCAGAAATTGATTTTCGCGCTGCCGGATTCCCAGGAAAAAATCCGCGGTCAATTGTTGGCCATGAACGAAAACAATGCCCCACAATCCGCTTGCCGAGACCGATATCTCCCGGCTGAACCGCCGGCGATCCCCGAAAGCAAATCTTTCTTTATCCCTGGTTTTACTTCCCAGAGCGCGATTGTAGTAAAAAATGGGGCCGTGGATATTTTTGATATTCAATTAAAAAACCCGGCCGGACAAACGGTAAATGCCGTTGTGATGCATGAGAAATTGATCTATTCATACAAGGTTAAATTTAATGCGGATGCCCACGGTATTATATTCTCAATGGCTATTAAAAATGAGAAGGGCTTAAATATCAGCGCCCGGAAAACGGGGGAACTGGTGGGCCCGAATAAATACGGGACCATCCTCCAAGAAGTCAAAGCCGGCAGTTGCTGTGAAGTGCAATGGGAATTTGTGAACACGCTGCTGCCGGGGGTCTATTTTACCAATGCCGCTGTTTTCAAGGTAATCCCCGGTGAGGATACCCACGTGTTGATCCGCATCACGGACGCGCTGGTATTTAAAGTCCAGGATACCAGGGACCCCCTGATGAACGGCATCGTTGACCTCCATCAAGAATTCAATATCCGCTTAACAGGAACATGATGAAAAAGAAAATTGTCGTGGTGGCGTATCATATCGGCAGGGTGGGTTCTTCGGCCTTGATGGGGATACTGAAGCTGGGGGGCTTAAACGCGGGTGAAAGCAATCGCCTGACCCCTCCAGCCCCAATGAACCCCAAAGGATTCTTCGAACTTAAAAGGCAAAACCGCTTCCTCGGTGAAACGTTTAAAGGTTTTTATCCCGATATTACGGATCCTCCCCCCCTGGATGTGGTTATTGAGAAGGGAAAATTATTCCATCAAGACTATCGGCGATTGCTCAATGATGAACTGGGAGATGTTTTCCCCTACGTGGTCAAAGCGCAGCGATTCCTTGTCTTATCCTTCCTTCATCACCTCCAACAGGAGTATGAAATAAAAGTAATCGTGATCTCCAGGAATGAACACGAACAGGTGTTATCCATCCTTCGCGTCTGGAAAAAAAATGTTCTTGATCCTGTTTTTAGAGACGCGACTTATGATTTTGTTTTGGCCTATATACGCAAGTGGAAAGAATTTTCCCGGCACTTTATGGAATCCTTCCCCTTTGAATATTACCACGTATCCTTCGAGGATTTAATCCGGCATGGGCGCCTGGAAGTAGACCGCATTTTTGCTTTCATCGGCGAGAAGCCGCCGTCCCCGGGGGCCGCAGCCCAATGGCTGGATGTTTCATTGGTGAACCGGCCCCACTATGATTGATAGGGTGAAAGAATATGAGCAATGATACTCCCAGGTATTACGGCCAGAATGGCGAGGATTATATCCTGGGCCAATTGTGCGCCGGGTTGAAGGAGGGTTTTTTCGTGGAAATCGGGTGTATCGATGGCCGGCGGTTCAGCAATACCCTGACCTTCGAGGAGCAAGGGTGGCGGGGCATGTGTATTGAAGCCCATGAGGATTATATTCCCCTTTTGAAAAAAAATCGTCCCAACTCCATTGTCTGCCATTGCGCCGCCGGGAAAACCGATGAAGAAGACGTGCCGTTTTATGCCAATAATCGCGGCAGTCTTTCCACCCTGGACCCCTCCAAAGAAGAGGAATTCAGGAAACGATTCGGCGGATATTTTTCCGGCTTCCAACTCCGGCAGGTCAAAAAACGACGGCTGGATACCCTTCTGAAACTCCACCACATTCGACATATGGATATTCTCTCCATCGACGTCGAAGGCAGCGAGGCGGATGTGTTGGAAGGCCTGGACTTAAACCGCTGCCGGCCCCGTGTGATGGTCATCGAAGCGGATACTGCCCAGGATGAACTAAAACTCGACCATATCCTGCTCAATGCCGGCTATTTCAAATCTATCAAAATAGTAAACAATGTGTTTTACCTGATGGATAAACACATGGACGACCTTTTAAAAAATAAAAAACACCTGGCGACAATAATCCACACGCAGCATCCGCTGGATAACGGCGGGGATATGAGGTTGACGTTTACATTCGAGTACCCGGGCCCGGTGCACATATCAAAGGAAGACCATGACTGAAAATATAATTAATGATGAAAGTTCCATCCAGGTTTACCAGGATGTTATCGAGCGATTTACCACCAACCCGGATTTCCCCTATTTAATAAGTTTTCCCAGGACCGGCAGTCATTGGCTGCGCATGATCATGGAACTTTATTTTGAGAAACCTTCCCTGGTCCGGATATTTTATTTCAAAGAGATGCGGGATTTTACCTGCTGCCACCGTCACGACGAATCCCTGGAAATCGAAAGAAAAAATGTCCTTTACCTATACCGCTGCCCCGTGGATACCGTGTATTCCCAATTAAATTATTATAAGGAGGATCCCTTTGATACCGGCAGGATAGCCCATTGGACCGGTCTTTACGCCCGCCACCTTTCTAAGTGGCTGCTGGAGGAAACCTTCACAACCCAAAAAACAATCCTGGCTTACGAGAGACTGAAAACAGATCCGGCCCGCGAATTTGCAAAGGTCTGCGCTCATTTTGCCGCTCCTTTCAACCGCGACAGGCTGGAAACCGCTTTAAAAATGGTGACTAAAGAAGAGGTCAAAAAACGAACGGTCCATGATCCCCAGGTCATTAACCTGGCCCGGCAATACACGATGGACAGGGAAATTTTCACTCGCCGGTTCAGCAGCACGATTATGGCGTCGGTTTATGCCGTGAATCCCCTTTTGAAATCGTTTTTTAAGGAAGAAATAATATGAAGACGGTACGAATAATAAGGAATTGGGCATGGCCCGATTTGCTGCAGCAGACACCCGGCGGCGCGGGAGTATGGGACGGGGTGCAATATACCGAAGCGGAAAATGCCCCATGCGATTATTACCTTGTGTTAAATAACCTGGCCGCGGACCAGGCATTAAGCGTTTCACCGGACCGGGTTTTCCGCGTGGTGCAAGAACCCCCCACCGAATTTTTTAAACCCTGGCATGAGCATGCCCCGTATGCATCGAAAACCTTTATGTGTGACCCCGAAAGAACCGGCGATGCGTATATACAAAGTCACCCCATGGTGCCCTGGCATATTAACCGTGACTATGACTTTCTTTCCAGTGCGGCGATGCCGCGGAAAACCGGGGATATATCGTGGATAACCAGTACCAAAACGATATTGGCAGGGCATAAGAAGCGGATGGCGTTTCTTGATAACATTTCCGGAAAAATACCCGGCCTGGATCTGTTGGGCACGGAGGTCCATCATATTGTCAACCCCGCGGTGCGTCGTCAAAACGCCGACAAACAAAAAGAATTGGGATTCACCATTGTCGAGGATAAATGGGCGGGCCTGGCGCCCTATCGATATTCCCTGGCCATTGAGAACTTTTGCGGTCCCGACTATTGGACGGAAAAAATCGCCGATTGTTTCCTGGCCTGGACCCTCCCCATATATTACGGGTGTACCAATCTTGAGGCTTATTTTCCCGCTGAATCCTTTATCCGTATCGATATCGATAAACCCGGTGAAGCCCGGGAGATTATCCGGCAAGCCATTAACGGTGACGCCTGGCAAAAACGCCTGCCCGCCATCACAAAAGCACGGGAATTGGTTTTAAATAAATACCAACTCTTCCCGTCCATTACCCGTTATATCAAAACGATCCCCAGGATTTCGGTTATTGTTTGTACATATAACCGCGAGGAGATGCTGCCGCAATGTTTGCAATCCCTGGCAAACCAGACCCTGGATAAAAACACTTATGAAATCCTCGTGGTCGATAACAATTCCAGCGACAATACCAAAAACGCGGCGGCTGAATTTATCAAAGATCATCCCTATTGCACATACCTGTTTGAACCCCAACAGGGATTAAGCAGGGCCAGGAACCTGGGATGGCGCGAAGCCAGGGGCGAATATGTCGCATTTATTGACGATGAATCCACGGCGGACACACAGTGGTTGACCGAAGCCCTAAAGATTATCGAAGAAAAGAACCCGGATATTTTCGGCGGGGCCGTTTTTCCTTTATTTCCCGGGGGGAAACCCGATTGGTTTAAAGAACAATATGGAATAAGGGGCGATATGGGCGTATCCGGCTGGCTCGAAAAAGGTTTTATTATCGGCACCAATATCTTTTTTCGTAAATCGTTATTGCAGGAATATGGTGGGTTTGACCCCAGGCTGGGAATGAATGGCGATAACCTGGGTTACCATGAAGAAACACAACTGGTATACCGGGCCTTGAAGGAAAAGAGGAAAGTGTACTTTTCCAAAGAACTAATAGTAAAGGATGTCCTACCGGACTTTAAAAAGAGCTTTATCTTTTTCATTTATTCTAAATATTGCGCCGGCCATGATGGTTTTGGGTTATTGCCCCTGGATGGTCAGAATTGGGATAGCCTGAAACTTCTCCAATTGATAAAAAAGACAATGGATGAATTTAACACCGCCCTCTTAAAACGGGATAAGACGAAATACCCCTATCCTGAAAACTATTTATTGGAAAATGGGGTGTTGAAAAATTTTCTAACAATCGGGTTGATGACGGAGTTTTTTCTCAGGGAAAAACAGGCCGGTGAACCAATTCCCGATGCGAAATACCTGGAGGATTTATCGTCGTGAACAACACAAACTTACCTTTATTATCCATAATTGTAGCAAACTACAATTATGAAGATTTTATCCACGAATGCCTGGATAGCATACTTAGTCAGACCTACAAAAACCTGGAAATCGTTATTTTCGATGATGCGTCTACCGATAGTTCCCCAGGAATTATACGCCGGTATGAATCGCAATACCCGGGTATCGTTAAAGGCATTTACGATGGTGAAAAGAACCGTGGGCCGGCCCTTGCCCGCCATCGGGCAATACTGGCATCTTCAGGCCAATATATTACGACCCTTGACAGCGACGACTATTTCATTGACGCCCAAAAATTGGAAAAAGAGATGGCAATTGTACTGGATTTCAAAGAAAAAACCGGCAAAGATGTGATTGCCTTCTCCAATATTGTCTGGGTGGATCGGGATAAAAAACGACGCGGTGCGTGGGGAAACTCGGAAACCCTTATCGAAGGTATGATTTTTAAGGAAATCCTGGTCCGCAGTCACATGATCCCCCGCGATTATGTGATGCACAAAAATCTGTACTATGTGGCCGGGGGATACGATCCTCGTTTTACACCCTATGAAGATTGGGACCTTAAAATCCGTCTTGCTTACCGGTATGAATTCTATTATTCCGGGGTCGAAGGTACCGCGTATCGCCGGCATGGCAAAGGGTTGTCTTCTCCTCCTCCCCACCTTCATATCAATTGGATGAGAAATGTTTTCCAGGAAAACATCCGGATGGAGAATGATGAAGTCAAAAGGGAAGAGATTACCCGGCAATTTGAAAAATTTATAAATGAAAGGGAAAAAAAGTATGGATGTTAATCGTTTTCAATTTTTTCGCTCCCGGTTATTGTCCCGGGAAAAGCTGGTTTTTGCCGGGATATCGATTGTATGTGTTATCGCAGCCGCACTCATGTTCTTTTTTTCCCCGCGGCCGGTCAACAAAAGAGATTCCAATAAAGAATTCAACTTAATCGTAATTTGCGTGGATACGCTGCGGGCGGATCACCTGGGTTGCTACGGCTGCGGACGTAATACTTCACCGAGGATCGATGCGCTTGCCAAAGACGGCATCCTCTTTCAAAATGCCTATTCCAATTCGTCCTATACCAGGGAATCGGTTTCTGTAATTTTCTCCGGCCTGCTGCCTTCAAGCAGCGGAAGGGAAAAGTTGGGGACAGGCAAATTTATCCCCCTCTATACGCTGAGAAGTTATCCCTACCAGGATTAGATCATGGAATCGCCTGGGAATTGAATGGTCAGATATTATAAGTGCCGGCCTGGCTTTTTGCTTTGCACCCCCTGTTGTAATAAACGGAAAAGGTAGAAGAACTACGTCACCGCGCTTATAATTCATAAATATCTTCCTCCGGGTGATCCCAAATTTTTTTTAACGCTTCTTGCTGAAGTAATAATGATTCTTCCGCTCCTTTTTCCTGTGGGTACGAATATATGGAGCCCAAATATGCGGCATAATCCAGCAATTCCTCAACTTTTGACTCTGGCAATCGCTCGATTATACTGTCGATTTTTATTTTATATGCCTGGACTGTATTCATAAAGACCTCACTTTACCTAAAATATCCATGCGTTAATTTATAATAAATCCTTCCAATTGTCAACCCCATTGGGGGGAAAAAACCGGGATAGGTGAGGGGGGCTAACCTTTCTGCCAACCGGGCGCACGTTTCTCAAGAAACGCTTTCATTCCCTCTTGCGCTTCGTCAGAGATACGCTGACGCGCTATTACCTCGGCGGTGTAATCATACGCTGCCTTTAAATCCATCTCAGGCACCTTCAAAAATAACTGCTTACACACCGCTATGGCATTGGGTCCACACAACAACAACTCTTTCGCTTTCTCCAAAGCAAACTCCATCAACTTCTCATGCTCTACTTTATAATTAATCAACTTGATATCCAACGCCTTGTCCGCATCAAACCGCATTCCCGTAATGAATAACTCCTTTAATACCCCCTCCCCTACTTTCTTGATCAAATAAGGCGATATACACGCCGGGACAACCCCAATCCGCACTTCCGAAAGACTGAACTTCGCTCTATCCGATCCGATCACAATATCCGAAGCGCCAACAAACCCCATCCCGCCCCCAATGGCCGCCCCATTTATGGCCGCAATAACGGGTTTCTTCAGGGTGTAGATTTTATGGAATACCCTGGAAATCATAATGGAATCGGCCAGGTTCTCCTCGTACGTGTAATCGATCATCTTCCGCA
>JAUPLE010000185.1 GCA_030837085.1 Acidobacteriota bacterium
GAATATAAAAACTGCAATTTGTCCACGGATTACACTGATTACACAGATTTTATTCGCTTTTTCGATTTGTCCAGTGCGCCATTGTTTCGAGTGGGATTGGTAAAATTAGCGGAAGATAGGCATTTATTCCTGGTGGACATGCATCATATCATATCGGATGGCATGTCTACCCAGGTTTTGGTGCAGGATTTTTCTAACCTTTACTCTGGAAACGAATTGACGGAAATAAAGCTCCAATATAAGGATTATGCCGAATGGCAAAACCGGGAGAGAGTAAGTAAAAAGATACTTAAACAAGGTAAGTACTGGGAAAAGTGGTTTGAAGGAGAAATCCCGGTATTGGAACTGCCGGCCGATTATAAGCGACCTGCTGTCCAGTCTTTTGAAGGAGACAGGATAACTTTTGAGATAAACAAGGAAATTTCAGGCGCGTTACAGGCTTTGGCGCTGGACGCGGGAGCAACGGTATATATGGTATTGCTGTCGCTATATACCGTCCTTCTAGCTAAGTTAAGCAACCAGGAAGATATCGTTGTCGGGACGCCGGTGGCGGGCAGGAGGCATGCCGATTTAGAAAAAATCATCGGTATGTTTGTCAACACACTGGCATTACGGAGTTATCCTTCGGGAGAAAAGGGATTTATGGATTTTCTTAGTGAGGTCAAGGAGAGTACATTAAAAGCCTTTGAGAACCAGGAGTACCAGTATGAAGACCTTGTAGAGAAGGTCTCTGTAACAAGGGACGTAAGCCGTAACCCTTTGTTTGATACCATGTTTGCTTTGCAAAATACCGGTTCTCAAAAAATAGATATCCCCGGTTTGAAGTTGGTTCCATATGAATATGAAAATAAAACATCAAAGTTCGATCTGACATTATATGTTGTGGAAGTCGAAGAAAAATTATTGCTTACGTTTGAATACAGTACAAAACTATTCAAGCGCAAAACAATAGAACGGGTGATCGGTTATTTTAAAAATATGGTAAAACATATTATCTCAAATCTCCCCGCTAAAATATTGGAAGCTGAGATAATTTCTGAAGAAACCCGGCTTGAAATACTCAATTATTTTAATGAAAACTTTCAAGAAAAATTTGCCATTAAGCCCATACAGGGAATAATATCCGATATTTTTCAAAAATACGGGAAAAATACGGCCATCGACTATGGCGCAACCCACGTAACATATGCGGAACTTGAATATAGGGTCGCACGCATCTCCCAATGGATTGCCAATAACAATATCCCAATGCAAACTTTTATCGGCATCTATAGCGAAGATAGAATCGATATCATTTCCGCCATTATGGCTATTCTCCAAAGGGGCTGCATATTTGTCCCCTTAGATACCGAGCTCCCGGGAATACGCATTGCGAGTATGATCCGTTTAACAAATATGCGGGCCATAATGACGGATACCGTGCATGAAAAGATATTGAAAGGTATAGCGGAGAAAGATTTTAATACCGCACACATCTTTACATTAAATGATTCATTCAATATAACCCTTGATTTAGATGGAAATAAGAATGACGATATTAAATATGATCTGGAAGATAAAGTTTATGTTTATTTCACATCAGGGACCACTGGATTGCCGAACGCCATTGTCGGAAGAAATAAAAGCCTGGTACAATTTCTCCAATGGGAAATCGAAACATTTGCCGTTAATGAAACCTATCGAATCAGTCAACTAACGGCAGTAGGATTCGATGCATTTTTAAGAGATGTATTCGTCCCCTTCTTGGCAGGGGGCGCAGTCTGTATTCCCGGCAATAAGGAAATTTTAATGGATGGCGATACCCTTATCAATTGGCTCGACGGGAATCGAATCGACCTGGTCCACTGCGTCCCCAGCTTGTTTCGTATTATACTTTCGGGGAAATTAACCCCGGCATTATTTCCTCGTTTAAAAAATATCCTGTTGTCCGGGGAACCCATAAAGCCCAATGAATTACAGGGATGGTACCAGGCTTTTGGTGAACGCATCCAATTGGTTAATTATTATGGCCCCACCGAAACAACCATGATCAAAACATTTCACCATATAACAATGAGCGACATCGAAGCCGGTAGGATTCCCGCTGGGCGCCCTATAAAGGGGGCCCGTACGATTGTATTGGACAGGCATATGAAAATATGCGGCCGGGGAATCATCGGTGAAATCTATATCAAGACACCCTACCGAACGTATGGATATTTGAATAGCCCGGAATTAAATGCGGAACGGTTCATCAAAAACCCCTTCGCCGGGGATGACCGGGACCTCCTTCATAAAACAGGGGATATAGGCAAAGAATTGGAGAGTGGGGAAATCGAAGTGCTGGGAAGAGTGGACCGGCAGGTGAAAATAAGGGGAGTCCGTATAGAATTGGAAAATATCGAAAATTGCCTACTCAAGCACAATAAAATAGAGAAGGCGGTAGTAATAGACCGAAAAGATACGAATGGTGATAATTACCTTTGTGCGTATATCGTATATAAAAGGCATGTATTTCCCGATATCGGGACGGCGCCGTCCGCGTCGGAATTAAGAGAACACCTGGCCGGGGAATTACCCGATTATATGATACCATCCTATTTTGTGCCGATAGATAAGATACCGCTAACGCCCAATGGAAAGATCGACACGAAAGCGCTCCCGGATCATGAAATAAAAATCGATGGGGGTTACATTTCTCCCCGTAATGCACTGGAGCAGAGATTAGTTGAATTGTGGGGAGAAATACTCGGTATCGAGAAAGAAATAATCGGTATCGATGGCAACTTTTTCGAGTTAGGGGGGCATTCATTAAAAGTAACGACATTGTTATCGAGGGTACACCGGGAACTGGATGTAAGAGTGCCGCTGGCTGAAATGTTTAAAGCCCCGACGGTAAGAGGGTTATCCGGGTATATCCGGGCGGCATCGGAGGAAATAAGTATTGCGGTAGAACCGGCTGAAGCAAAAGGATACTATGCTTTATCATCGGCACAGAAGCGGTTGCATTTTTTGCAGCAAATGGACAAGGACGGGACTGCGTATAACATCCCTTCGGTCATGATAATGGAAGGGGTTGTCGATAAAGAAAGACTGGAACAATCCATCGCAACACTCATCCGGAGGCATGAGAGTTTCCGGACCTCATTTGTTATCATCAATGAAGAACCGGTTCAACGAATCCATGAACATGTGGCATTTGAAATCGAATATAAAAACTGCAATTTGTCCACGGATTACACTGATTACACAGATGGTAGGGGCGCCCCCCCGTGGTCGCCCGATATAATAAGGAATTTCATCCGTCCATTCGATTTGTCGAAAGCGCCCCTACTGCGGGTGGGATTGGTTAGATTAGCGGAAGATAAGCATCTATTCCTGGTGGACATGCATCATATCATCTCTGACGGAACCTCCATGAGAATATTGATTAAAGAGTTTATGGAACTTTATGAAGGGCGGGAATTACCTCAACCCCGGCTCCATTACAAAGATTACGCGGTGTGGGAATCGCACCGGCAGGATGACATTAAGCGGCAAGAAGCCTACTGGTTAAGAGAATTTAGCGAATTTGAAGGTGAAATTCCCGTACTGGATTTACCCCTGGATTATGTGAGACCAAAGGTTAAAAATTTTGCGGGAAGCGTTTTAAGTTTCAACCTGGACGGTAATGAGACCCGGGCATTGAAAACCCTGGCACTACAGGGTGGGGGCACATTGTATATGATATTGCTGGCCGTTTACAATATCTTTTTAGCAAAACTCGGCAACCGGGAAGTCATCGTGGTGGGGACGCCCACCGCCGGCCGTACTCACGCCGACCTGGAACAGGTCATCGGTATGTTTGTCAATACCCTGGCGCTGAAAAATGCCCCAGTCCTTGAAAAAAGTTTTCAATCCTTCCTGGAGGAAGTAAAAGAAAATACGATAAACGCCTTTGCCAACAGGGACTACCAATATGAAGACCTGGTGGAGAAGGTAATGCCCCACAGGGATGCCGCACGCAACCCCTTGTTCGATACCATGTTCATCCTGCAAAACCTGGATATCCCAACCGTGGAAATTCCCGGTCTGAAATTGGGGCCTTACCCATATGAGCGAAATACGGCAAAATTCGATTTAACCTTGATATGCGTCGAAATCGATGAACATATTTCATGTACCCTGGAATACGGTACTCAATTGTTTAAACAAGAAACCATCCAACGATTTGTAAACTATCTAAAGAAAATAGTAACCTCTGTGCTCCGGAGCCCGGGCCAATCATTAATGAAAATAGACATGCTCCCCGAAGAAGAGAGAAAGCAATTGGTCATGGATTTTAACGATACCGCCATTCCGTACCCGGGCAATAAAACCATTTATCAATTGTTTGAAGACCAGGTGGACCAATTCCCGGACCATGCGGCGCTGGTATTCGATGATCAGGCGGTAACATTTCGTCATTTTGATGAACGGGCCAACCGGATGGCGAATTATTTGCACAGTGAAAAACAATTGCAGCCCGGCGACAGGGTCTTGGTATTAATGGATCGCTCCATCGAACTGATCATTGCCTTGATGGCAGTGATGAAAGCCCGGGGCGCTTATGTTCCCATGGATGTTTCCTTACCCGCGGAACGGTTACGAATCGTTTTCAATGACGCTTCCATAGGAATTGCGGTTTCACAACAAAAGTATTTCCACAAGATTGCCGGTGTGCAGGACCAATGCCGGGCGTTTCATTCTATTTTGTGCATGGAGGACTTGCAAAAAACAATTAATGGATATCCCTCGTCAAGGCCGACCGGCGGCGACGCCGGCGACGCCGCTTATGTCATGTATACTTCCGGTTCATCCGGTATTCCCAAAGGTGTGTTGGTGAAACATCGAACCATTGTTAATACGATTACCTGGCGGAAAAATAATTATGAATATGCGCCCGGTCATGTCTCGTTGCAAGTACCCCCGTATTTTTTCGACAGTTCGGTGACGGATATCTTTACTCCATTATTGGGCGCTGCCCGGCTGGTACTGATCAGGGATGACGAACGGTCCGACCTGGCGGTTCTAAGGAATATCATTGCCGTCAAGGGAGTCAGTCATTTTATAGTGACGCCGGTTTTTTACAATGTCATGTTGGAGGAGATAGCCGCTGATTTAAAGCACATAAAAATGATCTGCTGCGCCGGGGATAATTTCCCGGATGAGTTGATCCGGAAGCATTTTGAGCGGTTACCCCAGGTGCGTATATTTAACGAATACGGGCCCACGGAAAACAGCGTCAACTCCACCGCCTATGAACTCAAGCCCCACAGTCCCAGGGCGTTGATCGGAAAGCCCATCGATAATGTGGCGGTTTATGTCCTGGATCGAAATGAATGTTTAGCCCCCATCGGTGTAACGGGTGAGTTATGCCTGGCCGGCGCCAGTTTAGCGGTAGGTTATTTGAACGGACCGGAGTTAACAAAAGAAAAATTCATAAACAAAAGTTTTTCAGGGGGTCCAGTGGGGCGGTTTTTCAAAAAAGCCCCCCTGGTTTTTTACAAAACCGGCGACATGGGGCGATGGTTGCCTGATGGGAACCTGGAGTTTTCAGGGAGGGTGGATAGCCAGGTTAAAATCCGGGGTATGCGGGTAGAAACCGGGGAGATCGAGAACCAATTAATGAAGCGTATCGACATAAAGGAGGCGGTTGTACAGGTACGGCGCGACGACAGCGGGGCCAATTATCTATGTGCTTATATCGTTCCCCATTCTTACGCACAGGTATCGTTTGAGCCGGCCGGGTTAAAAGAATATTTATCCGGTAAACTACCCGGTTATATGGTACCTACCTACTTTACCGTACTGGAGAAATTGCCCCTGACGCCCAACGGCAAACTGGACATTAACGCACTTCCTGAACCCCAAACGGAATCGGTTGAAGCGTACACGGACCCACGAAACGACATCGAGAAAAAGTTGGTAGAGATATGGCGCTCCGTACTGGGAAAGAATAATATCGGCATTAACGATAATTTCTTTTATATCGGGGGTGATTCCATCAAATCCATCCAGATCATGTCACGGATGAATGGGGCGGGGTATAAACTGGAAATGAAAGATATCTTTCAATACCCGGTCATATCCGAGTTGGCCCCCCATGTGAAGAAATTGCGGCGCATCCCGGACCAGTCATCGGTCAGCGGGCCCGTCCCGTTAACCCCTATCCAGTCGGCATTTTTTAACGCTTCACCCGGCGACGCCCATCATTATAACCAGGCCGTCATGTTGTATGCGCCGGCGGGATTCGATAAAGAGGCCGTTAAAAAGGTCTTTATTAAAATCCAGGAGCACCATGACGCCCTGCGCATGACCTATAAAATAGATGCCGAAACCGGGGAAGCCCTCCAGGTGAATCATGGATTGGATTATCCGCTCTCTCTCCGGGAATATGATTTAAAGGGCCGGGAAAGTGGTTTAGCAGAACTGGGTGAAAAAGTAAACGAGGTACAGGGGAGTATCGACCTGGAAAAAGGGCCGCTGATGAAACTGGGCTTGTTTCACCTGGAAGATGGCGACCGGTTATTAATCGTCATCCATCATCTTGTTATCGATGGCGTTTCCTGGCGCATACTATTGGAAGATATCGGTGCATTATATGAACAAATCTTAGCGGGTGAGAAAATGGTCTTACCCCCTAAAACAGATTCCTTCAAGTACTGGGCGGAAAAATTACAGGCTTACGCCCAACATAAAACGTTGTTGAAAGAGAAACCCTATTGGGATCACCTGAAAACGGAAATAGTGCCGTCCATAAAAAAAGATTTCCAGGCGGATGAGAATAAAGTAAAAGATACCGGGAATATACCGGTTAACTTAGATGAGGCAGAAACCGCGCTGCTGTTAAACAAAGTGAACCGGTGTTATAATACCGGGATCGACGACATACTATTGACCGCATTGGCCTTGGCCGTCAGGAAGACCTTCGGGCATGACCGGGTGTTGATTTCGCTGGAAGGTCACGGCAGGGAAAACATTTCCCGGGAGATCGATATCGGGCGGACCGTGGGTTGGTTCACCACCGAATATCCCGTAGTCATCGATGTTTCATATGCGGATAATGATGATCCCGGCCGCCAGGTCAAAGAGATTAAGGAAACTTTGAGGAAAATTCCGAACAAAGGTATTGGGTATGGCATATTAAAATATCTGAGCCGGGATGCGTCCGGTCGGGCCATGGATTTCAAATTAAAACCGCAAATAATTTTCAATTACCTGGGGCAATTTGACGCCGAAGTGGGGCGTGTCGGGCAAACATCGTTATTTCAAATAGCCAGAGAACCGACCGGCCATTCGCAAAGTTTAAACCGGCGCCGGGAATACGAGCTGGAAATAAACGGGATGACCGTCAATAACTGTTTATCCATGACTTTTTCCTACAACCAAACCCATTTCAAACACGAAACCATCGCCGCCTTAACCGGGAATTTCCAGTCTGAGTTGAAGCATATCATCGCTTTTTGTACCGCAAAAGAAAATAGCGAACGTACCCCCAGCGATTTTACTTATAAGGGATTGACTATAGAGCGCCTCCAACAGATGTTGGACGTATACCCGGATGTCGAGGATATTTATACCTTATCCCCCATGCAGGAAGGAATGTTATTTCATGCCTTGCTTGACCCTTTGTCCCATTCATATTTTGAACAAACCGCGTTCCGTTTGCGGGGGGAATTGGACATTCCCCTGGTGGAAAAAAGCCTGAACGAACTGGTTAAACGTCACGATGTATTGCGTACCGCCTTTGTTCATAAGGAAACCAAACGTCCCGTACAGGTGGTTTTAAAAAATAGGGCCGTGGATTTTTATTACCGGGATATCGGTCACATAAAAGACAGCGAGGAAAAGGAAAGTTTTGTCCGGGAATTCAAAGCAAACGATAAAAAGCGTTCCTTCGATTTAAGCAATGATACACTGGCGCGTGCATCCATATTACGGTTGGATAAATCCATCTATGAGTTTATATGGAGCTTTCATCACATATTGATGGATGGATGGTGTATCGGGATAATTAATAACGAATTTTTCCAGGTATATACCGCTTATGCCCGGGGCAAGGCGCATCGATTGCCCGTACTAAAACCCTATCGGACCTATATCCAGTGGCTGGAAAAACAGGATCAGGAGGAGTCCGGCCAATACTGGGAAAATTACCTGGGCTGTTTTGAAGAACAAACCGGGATTTTGCCGCCGAAGATAAAAAAAGGTGGCGATCAAACCGGTTATAGCAATAAAAAAATCTCATTTGAGTTGGCCGGTGACCAGACAAAGATACTCAATGAGTTGGCGGCCCGGCATAATGTAACCTTAAGCACACTTACCCAGGCCATATGGGGAATTCTCCTGGGAAAATATACCGGGAAAGAGGATGTGGTATTCGGTGCGGTGGTATCCGGGCGGCCGTCTGAATTGGACGGCGTGGAATCCATGGTGGGTCTATTTATCAATACCATCCCGGTTCGGATACGGTTTCACGGGGCAATGAAATTTCATAACTTGCTACAAACAATCCAGGCGGAAGCAATCGCCGGCGAGGCATATCATTACCATCCACTGGCCGATATTCAATCCCGGGGTTCATTAAAACAAAATCTAATCGATCATCTTTTCGTGTTTGAGAATTATCCCATCGGCGAGCAAATAGAAGGATATGGACATGAGAACAATAAAAATGCTGAATTATCATTAACATTCAAATTAACCGATGCCGATGTATTTGAGCAAACTAATTATGATTTGAACGTCATCCTGGCAGGATCCGATC
>JAUPLE010000186.1 GCA_030837085.1 Acidobacteriota bacterium
AGAACCGGGTTCAGGAGGGGAATATTTTTTTGCATGCGTTTCCACCCTTCTATCAATCAACTTTTACCAATCACCATTTTTTCGTGTTTTTCGCGTATTTCGTGGGCATACAATCGGCAACCGCATCCCCATCTTCCACTTTTTCTTTGTTTTTCTCCTTGACAAAGTCTGCATTATCCCTTATGATTTATACCTTATCATTTTACCTTTTTACCTTTGGGCCCTAACGGCCACATACAGGAGGACAAATTATGAAAAGTATCGAAAGTGAAAAATTAAGAACTGTTGCCCTGGTAGGCCACGGACAGTCGGGAAAAACCAGCCTGGTTTCCGCCATACTATTCAACACCGGGATGGTCAACCGCCTGGGAAAAGTGGATCAAGGAAATACGGTCACTGACTACGAAGACGAAGAAATCGAAAAGAAAATCAGTATCCAGGCCTCTATGGCCTATGCGTTGAAAGACAAATATAAAATTAATATAATAGATACCCCGGGCTTTGCTAACTTTACCTGGGAAGCCAGGGTGGGCCTGCGCGCTGCTGAAACCGCCATGATGCTGGTTAACTCCACTGAAGGCGTGGAAGTCCAAACGGAAAAACTTTTCGACGCCGCCGCGGATCTGAAAAAACCCCTGGTCTTTGTCGTTAGTAAAATGAAAAAAGAACTGGCTGATTTCGATAAAGCAGTTAATTCCATCGTAGAAACCTTCGGCAAAAAAGCTGTCCCGGTTCAATTCCCCATCGGCAAAGGCAATGACTTTACCGGCATCGTCGATCTCCTGGCTATGAAAGCCTATAAATACAGCAGCGATGAAAAAGGCACGTTTGAAGAAACAGCCATCCCCTCTGACATGGATGACCTGGAAGCGAAACGCGAAGAACTAATCGAAAAAATCGCCGAAAACGACGAAGCTCTTATGGAAAAATACCTGGAAGGCGGTCAATTATCCCCGGAAGAACTGGCCACCGGCCTTAAAAATGGTATCGCGAAACGCGATATCTTTCCCATCCTGGTCGCCGACGCCTACTCCAACACCGGCGTCCGCCACTTAACGGATTTTATCATTGATTATACCCCCTCTATCCTGGATATGGGCGAAGTCGAAACCATAGACAGCAGCATCAAAACCGGCAAAGACTCCACTTTCTCCGCTTTTGTGTTTAAAACGATTTCCGACCCTTATACCGGTAAAATATCCATCATGAAGGTTTTCTCCGGTGTATTCAAAGCCGACTCCTCGTATTACAACATCAATAAGGACACTGCCGAACGGATCGGCGGCGCGTTTTTCCTCCAGGGCAAAGAACAAACCGCGGCCGAAGATGCCATGCCCGGCGATATCGTGGCCGTAGCTAAACTGAAAGAAACCCAGACCGGCGATACACTGTCAATGAAAGGCGAAACTTTCAAATTCCCGGGATTAAAATTCCCCATCCCTTCGATCTCCTTTGCCATCGAACCCAAAGCCCGGGCCGACGAAGGTAAAATTTCCACCGCCCTGCAAAAGATCATGGAAGAAGACCCCACCATCAAAACCCAACGGGAAATCCAGACCAAGGAACTGGTCATTTCCGGCAACGGCCAATTGCACGTGGAACTGGTAGTGAATAAACTGAAAAAGAAATACGGCGTGGAAGTGGAAATGAAACCGCCCAAAGTCCCATATAAAGAAACCATCAAAGGTAAAGCCGACGTGGAAGTTAAATACAAGAAACAGACCGGTGGACGCGGCCAGTACGCACACATCCTCATCAAAATGGAACCCCTGCCCCGCGGCGGCGACTTTGAATTCGAAGAGACGATTTTCGGCGGCTCAATCCCCAAAAACTTTGTCCCGGCCGTGGAAAAAGGCATTCGCGAATCCAAAGATACGGGAATCCTGGCTGCTTACCCGGTGGTGGATTTTAAAGTGAACCTCTACGACGGCAGCTACCACGATGTCGATTCATCGGATATGGCGTTTAAAATCGCGGCATCGAAAGCATTTAAAAAGGCCATGCGCGAGGCAAAACCTATCCTGCTGGAACCCATCGTGAAAGTCGAAGTAGTAACCCCGGATGAATTCATGGGCGATATCAACGGCAACCTGAGCGGCAGGAGAGGTAGAATCCAGGGCATGGAAACCAAAGGCAAGAGCAGCGTGATCAAAGCCAGTGTGCCCATGGTGGAAATGTTGGATTTCGGCCCCACCCTGACTTCTATCACCGGCGGCAGGGGCGACTATTCCATGGAATTCAGCCACTACGAAGAAGTCCCGGCCCCCCTGATGAAAAAAATCATCGATGATGCGGTAAAAGAAGGCAGGATCAAAGAAGAAGAGGAGTAAGCTTTGAAACCGCTGAACCTGGCCGAAGGAGTCTACCTGGTAGAAACGCATTACCTGGGCCAGGAAGGGATTGCATCTTGTTATCTGATTGAAGACAATGGCCAACTGGCCATTGTCGAAACCAATACCAACCATGCGGTTCCTTTCCTGCTGGAAGCGGTCAAAGACCTGGGGTGCGAACCGGAACAGGTAAAATACGTTATCCTTACTCACATCCACCTGGATCATGCCGGCGGCGCCGGACTGTTGATGCAACATCTACCCAATGCCCAACTGGTCGTTCACGCCAGGGGCCGGAAGCACATGATCGACCCTGAAAAACTGATCGAAGGTGTAAAAGCCGTCTACGGCGAAGAAAAATACCGTGAACTCTACGGCGAAATCCTACCCATCGATAAGAACCGGGTCCTGGCTGTTTCATGGCCGGAAGGGAATGACAGCGGCAATACATCGCCTGTGGCGACGACCGTCAACACCCTGGCCCTGGGCAACCGGACGCTGGAATTGTTCGATTCTCCCGGCCACGCCAAACACCATATGTTTGTCTTCGACCACTTCACCCGGTCGGTTTTTTCCGGGGACGCCTTCGGCATCAGTTACCCACGGTTCACCTACGGCAATTTCCGCCTGGCGTTTCCTTCCACGTCGCCGGTTCAGTTTGACCCTACCGAAGCCCTTAATACTTATCAAAAAGTAATGGAACTGGAACCCTCCCGCGTATTGCTCACTCATTACGGGAGCATCGAAGATGTAACCGGCATTCATAACCAGCTAAAAGAATGGATCGATTTTTCCGTAGCCACTGCTGAAAAACGATACGGCGAAGGCTACCGGGAAAAAGAACTGTATCCCATGTTATATAAGGATATCGAGGAACGTTTCGACCGGGTATTCCGTGCAGTCCGTGGTTCCGGTCCCACAGCCGAAGAGAAAGAGTTCCTGTTCCTCGACGCGGACCTGAATGCGCAAGGATTGGCCCATTACATAAACAAGGCCAATACGTCATCGTAGGGGCGATTCCATGTACCGCCCGATAAAGAATGAATAACCTGATCCTGGAAATAAAAAACATCGGTAAATATTTTTGGCAGCCGGATAAAACCCGGTTAGAAGTATTGAGAGACCTGTCCCTGGCAGTAAAGAAGGGAACAATCATCGCCATTACCGGCGCTTCGGGCTCGGGAAAAAGCACATTGCTCCACCTGATGGGCGGCCTGGATAAACCCGATTCCGGCGATATCCTTTTGGCCGGGAAGAGCATTTTAAAATTTAACCGCAAAGAACAAACCCAGTACCGCAACCAACAGGTGGGCTTTATCTTCCAATTCCATTACCTGATGCCCGAGTTAAACGTACGGGAAAACGTGGCGTTTCCATTTTTAATGAACCGATTCGATAAAGAAGAAGCTTATGCCAGGGCGGAAAAACTCCTGGCCGATGTCGGTTTGAAAGATAAATTGGATTACATGCCCTTTCAACTTTCCGGCGGCGAGCGGCAGAGGGCAGCCATTGCCAGGGGATTAATCAATTCACCGGAAATACTTATGGCCGATGAACCCACCGGCAGCCTTGACTGGAAAACCGGGGAAATGGTTTTTAATATTTTTAAAAATCTTTTGAGAGAGAAAAATCTAACCGCTGTGATCGTGACCCATAACGAACAACTGGCCCAACTGGCGGATGAACGTTACCATCTCCACGAAGGCCGGTTAACCGCTTAATGCCTTTACCACCAAGGCACCAAGACACCAAGTTTTTTTTCTTCGCGGTCCTTCGCGTTCTTAGCGGCTATATATAAGGTTGGCGAAAAGGTTACAAAACATTCAAAATATGTTAAACTATACACTTGACCTTTACGTATAAAGATTTCTAAGAATAAACACAAGGAGGTTTTGGAATGAAGAAACAAATTTATGTTTTAATTTTGCTGATTATGTTCAGTATATACCTATCCGCTGAATTCGATTTCAGCAAAATAAAGAACAGGGTCAGCGAATTTACCCTGCCCAATGGGCTAAAATTTATTTTACTGGAAGACCATTCGGTCCCCATTGCCAGTTTTGTGACCTATGCCAATGTAGGTTCCAGCGATGAACGGATCGGTATCTATGGGATTTCCCATTTCCTGGAGCACATGGCCTTTAAAGGCACTTCGGAAATCGGGACCACGGACTACCATGCGGAGAAAAAACTGTTTGACCAAATGGATGGGATTTTCGAGAAGATCTTGGCCGAGCAGAACAGCATCAAACCGGACCAGGAAAAAATCAAACAGTGGACAACCGAGTTAGAACAATTGAAAAAAGAAGCCGATAAATACGTTGTCACCAATGAATTCACCGCCACCATAGAACGGAACGGCGGTTCGGGATTGAATGCCGGCACCAGCATGGATTCCACCACCTATTTTTTCAGCCTACCCTCAAATAGACTGGAATTGTGGGCCTATCTCGAATCCTCCCGTTTCAAAGACCCGGTATTCAGGGAATTCTACAAAGAAAGAGAGGTCATCCGGGAAGAAAG
The DNA here is from genome assembly GCA_030837085.1 of Acidobacteriota bacterium. Classification (GTDB taxonomy): domain Bacteria; phylum Acidobacteriota; class Aminicenantia; order UBA2199; family UBA2199; genus JAKAGC01. Next base: position 4,854 of record JAUPLE010000186.1, read on the forward strand.
ACGGGTCCGAGTGGATAATAGTCCCCTGGGAAAATTGGTCATGGAAGAACTACTTGCATTGGCTTTCAAATTTCACCCCTATGGCATAACTCCCGTGGGCCCCATGAGTAATATTGAAAACATTACGCGGGCCGATATGATAGACTATTTTAAAAAGAACTATACCGCGTCCAATATGGTCATCGGCGTGGCTGGCGATGTTTACCCGGATCAATTGAAAGAATTGGCCAATAAATATTTTTCAAAACTGGCACCGGGCAGGAGAAACCCCTGGCTATTCACCGTGGAGCCTAAACAATTGGGTAAAAAAATAATGTCCATTTACGAGGATTCTCAGCCCTGGCTGGTAATCGGGTATCACTGCCCCTCGATAAGAGATGAGGATTTTATTAAATTCAGTATCCTGGACAATATTCTTACCAGCGGCAGGAGTTCGCGGCTTAATAAAAAAATGGTGATCAAAGATAAATCCACCCTGTTTATTTTCTCTTTTGCCGGTTTTCCCGGGAACAAATACCCTGCGCTATATCTTTTCGCTACCCTTCCCAACCAGGGACATACCAATAAGGAACTGGAAGAGGTGATTAACCGGGAAATCGAAGATTTAAAAAAGAATCCTGTTTCGGAAGAAGAGCTCAATTCCGCTAAGACCAGGTATAAGGTCACTACCTTAAGAAGAATGAACTCTGACAGGTTTTTCCTGGGCGCAATGCTGCAGTCTGAAGTGCTGCTGGGTTCCTGGGAAAAAGCCTTTGACAATTTGAAAGCAGTGGAAAAAATTACTACCGGCGATATCCAGGAACTGGTCAAAAAGTATTTAACCGAAGATAATTGTGTCATTGCAACAATTGAAAAGAAAGAGGAAAAGAAAGAGGAGGTGAAAAAATGAAAAAGCTTCTGATTCTGACAATCCTGGCGTTGCTCCTTTTGAGCAACATTGGTTTCGCCGCAAAAGTAAAACCCATCGATCAATTCAAATATCCCAACCTGCATGAATTTAAACTGCCGGAAATCGAAAAAGCCCAAACCGAAAATGGCATAAAGTTGAGATTGATAAAAACCGAAAAACTACCTGTAATCAATATGACAGTTTTTCTAAAAGGTGGCGATGTTTACGATCCTTCGGCAAAAGTAGGTCTTGCAGGTTTTACGGCCCAATTATTAAGAATTGGCGGTACGAAAGAGCTCAAGGGCGATGATGTGGACCAATTCCTGGACTCCAATGGGATTTCTATTGGCATCAATTCACAGAATGATTTTTACACGATTTCACTGGATTGCCTGGATGAAAACCTGGACCAGGCGGTATCTATACTGTCAAAACTACTAATAGAGCCTGCGTTTGACGACGAAAAACTGGAAGAGCTCAAAACCCAGGCAGCCTCCGGCATATCCAGGCGAAATGATGAACCCCTACCCATCAGCCACAGGGAATTTGATAAGTTGATTTATGGAGAAAATTCCCCCTTCGCCCCGGTGCTTGAATATGAACACCTGGACAATATCGCTAAGCAAGATATTATCGACAATTATAAAAAATACTTTGCCCCCGGTAATATGCTGGTGGGCGTTACCGGGCCCATCGGGATCGATAAAATCAAGAGTATTTTTGAAAAGTATTTCGCGAATTGGAATCAAACTTCCGATATTCCCCCTTATCCGCAAGTACAGGCGCCCACGTTGGATTTCAAGGTCGGATTTGCAGAAAAATCAACCCTGACCCAGAGTTATCTTGCCCTCGGGCACCTGGGAGTAAAAGAAAACTTCGACCAACAGGCCAAGATCATGGTTTTTAACTCCATCTTCTCCCAGAGTTGGGATGCGCGACTCTTTAACAGGGTAAGAACCAAAATGGGATTGACTTACGATATTGGCGGCGGGATACAGACCGAACGCCTTTTCCCCGGGAAAACTTATTTTTACACCTTTACCAAATCCCAATCTACAATTGCCGCCATTAAAGCGATGTTCGATGAAATCAATATCATCAGGGACAAAAAGGTTACGGAAAAGGAATTAAACGACGCCAAAGATGCCTTTGTCAACTCGTATATCTTCAAATACAGCTCGCCGGAACGAATTCTTTACCAGGAAATGACCAGGGAATTCTACGGTCTCATGGAAGGATATTCCGAAAAGATGCTTGAGAATATTAAGAAAGTAACAATAGATGATGTGTTGGAAGTCGCCCAAAAATACTTGCACCCGGACCAAATGGTTATTTTTATCCTGGGCAAGGAACAAGACCTGGACGGGAAATTGGAAGACCTCGGTAAGGTTAAGAAGATCGATATCTCTATCAAGCCGCCGGCGTTAAAGGAAAAAATCCCGGAAGCTACGCCGGAAACCCTGGCGAAAGGCAGTAAAGTATTCGTGGAGTTGGTGGGCAAGAAATACAGCGGTTACAAAACGATTAAATCCCTGGAAATACTGAGCGATATGAAAATGTCCATGATGGGACAGAATATGGAGATGGGGAGTAAAGCCATTTCCCTCTACCCGGATAAAGCGTTCGTGGAAATTTCGGTCATGGGAATGAAGATTCCCACGATTATAAACGGTAAAAAGGGCGTCTCAAAGGTAATGGGACAAGAAAAGGTCTTTTCCGAAGAGCAGATTGCCAAACAGAAATTTGCCGACCTTTACGACATTTTCCATTACGGCGATAAATACAAAATCCAGTACCTCTGGGAAAAAGAGATCGATGGGAAACAATACCATGTCCTGTATCTTTTCGACAACCAAAAGAATTGGGTGAAGTTTTTCGTCAACAAGGAAACAGGGTTGATCGAGATAGAGGAAAAAGTGGCGGATGCGCCGGGCATGAGTGGTGTATCGCGCACGGTGAATTCCGATTTCAAAGTGGTCGAGGGAATTCCTTTTGCGTTTAAATCCGAGACTTCTATCGGCGACAAAAAGGTTATCGATCTGACGGTAAAAGAGGTCAAAGTGAACCCACCGGTGGATGTATCCATCTTTACCATCGAGGAGAAAAAGTAATTTAATTTTAAAAAGTAAGGGGCGAACGCGTGTACACATGGGTTCGCCCCTACATTAATCAATGGAATAAACCAAAGGGCTGAGATAATATGACGAACGGGAATATTGAGAACGAGGGCAAAGAAATTTTCGTGGCCCGGCAGCCGATATTTGATGCGCGCAGGAACGTTTTTGCTTATGAGTTATTGTTCAGGAAAGGCTTTCAAAACTATGCTTCTTATGCGGATGGAGAATATGCGACGCTTAAGGTTATTTCCAACAGCCTGGTCATCGGGTTGAACCGGCTTACCGGCGGGAAAAGGGCGTTTATTAATTTCAATCGCCAGTTATTAATGGGAAAAGTCCCGCAAATGTTTCCTACATCCCTGTTGGGGGTGGAAATCCTGGAGCAGGTGGAGCCGGATGAGAGGGTTATCGACGCTTGTAAAAAATTAAAAGAAGCCGGTTACCTATTGGTGCTGGATGATTTTGTTATTACTGAGAGATACCGGCCCCTGGTGCAGGTGGCGGATATTGTAAAAATTGATTTCCAGGTCTCTACGCCTCAATACCGGCGTTCAATCTTAAAGGAGCCGGAGTGCCGGCAAGTCAAATTCCTGGCGGAAAAAATCGAGACGCAAACGCAGTTTGAAGAGGCAGTGAAATTGGGATATTCTTACTTCCAGGGTTTTTTCTTCCAAAAGCCCGATATTGTCAGTACACGTGATATGCCGGGTTATAAATTGAATTACCTGCAAATTTTAAGAAAGCTGTGCGACCCGGATCTGCCTATCGATGAAATCGAGAGCGTTCTTAAGCATGATGTATCGTTGACTTACAAATTGCTGCGGTTTATTAATTCGGCGGCTTATGGTTTCATGGTGACGATTCGGTCTATTCGCCATGCGTTGGTATTGTTGGGGAAGCGAGAAGTCAAGAAATGGCTGACGTTAATTGCATTGAGTGGAGTTGGCGCGGATAAGCCCCAGGAGTTGCTGCATAATACATTGGTGCGGGCGCGTTTTTGCGAATTAATCGGCCAGGATATGCAATTTAAGGAAGGGAAAGCGGATTTCTTCCTGGTGGGAATGTTTTCCGTGGCGGATGCGTTTCTTAACCGGCCCATGGGAGAGATATTAGCCGAGCTGCCCCTGGATGCCGCTATCAAATCGGCGTTGATCGGGGAGCCCGGGATTTTCAAGAATGTACTGGACCTGGCGCTGGCGTATGAGAGGGCGGATTGGCAGGAAGTAGGGAATTTATCGGAAAAGTTGAAATTGGGAGAGAGTAAGTTAGCGGCCCATTATGTGGAAGCGGTCCAGTGGGTGCGTGCTTTTTGAACTTTTAAATTAAGGGCATCAATAAAAAAAGCGCCCCTGATTGACCAGGGGCGCTCTAAATTGTTGATTACGAATCGAAACGTTCCCAACTGCGCTGCGCGTTACGC
>JAUPLE010000018.1 GCA_030837085.1 Acidobacteriota bacterium
CACCGCGTTGGGCGCTTCCCTGGTTTTCCTGTTTAAAACCATCGATAGAAAAGTCCTGGACAGTATGTTGGGTTTTGCCGCGGGAATCATGATTGCCGCCAGTTTCTGGTCCCTTTTAGCGCCCGCCATCGAAATGGCCGAGAGTATAGGAATTCTCCCGTGGATCCCGGCGGTGGTGGGATTTTTAGCCGGGGGATTTTTCCTGTGGGGAGTGGATAAAGTATTACCACATCTTCACATGGGATTCCCGAACAATGAAGTGGAAGGAATAAAAACCGGTTGGCAGAGGAGTGTTCTATTAGTGATGGCAATTACGCTGCATAATATACCGGAGGGGTTAGCCGTGGGAGTAGCATTTGGGGCCATCAGCGCCAATATGACTTCCGCCACCCTGGCCGGGGCCACGGTGTTGGCCATTGGCATCGGCATCCAGAATTTCCCCGAGGGCGCGGCGGTTTCCATTCCTTTGCGGCGGGAAGGCATATCACGCTTCAAAGCCTTTTGGTATGGTCAGTTGTCGGGTTTTGTGGAACCCATTGCCGGGGTAATCGGCGCATATGCGGTAACCTCGATGAGGCCGATATTGCCTTATGCTTTATCTTTTGCCGCCGGGGCCATGATCTATGTGGTAGTGGAAGAGCTTATCCCGGAATCGCAATTGAATAAAAATACCGACGCAGCGACTATCGGGGCGATGTTGGGCTTCGCGGTAATGATGATGCTGGATGTGGCTTTGGGATAGGTCTCGTTAATACGGCGCTTTAAAAAGCCGGACATCATCGATCCAGGCAGTTCCTTTGCCCTCCACCACCAGGTTGAGTTTTACATATTGGGGCTTTTCACCCGCCTTTAAAAAGAAAGGCGCCATAACCGTTGTCCACTCATTGGAGCCGCTCATTACTGTGCCCATATTCCGTGAAAAGGACTCCCCATAACCGGTAAAACCGCACCACATTTCCAGGTAAACCAATCCTTCGACGTTTTCGGTCCGCACTTTTGCCTGGTAGACCAGTCGTGCGTTGTCGATATTAATATTCTGTATTTCGAATAACAGGACCACTGTTCTTCCTGGAGCCGCATCGACCCGTAAGGAACCATTGCCGTCAGTGGATACCGCTTTGTCGATCACGACCCCGGATTTAGTGATTACCTCATCGATACTGTCGATGGGAAAATGCTTTAACTCGGTTATCCCGGTAACTTCGGTTGTTTTTTTAGTACAGGCAGCCATTACCAGCATAACGGCTGCCACCACAAACAAAGCAAAATATTTTTTTTTCATATTATGGCCTCCGAAACATCATTGTATTCCTTTATTATAATATTTCCAGGAGAAATTATCAAACACCCTGGCCGGGAAGATGCTCCCAAAATAATAAATCCGAAGCACGCCTCACAAAGCACGAAACTCGAAACAAATTCAAAAATTCAAAATTCAAAACAAGAAACAAAAGCAGGCCCACGAAACACGCGAAATACACGAAAGATTTTTTTGTTTGTTTTTTTGTTCATTGTCTTTTGAAATTTGTTTGTGATTTATGGTTTGTAGTTTGTGATTGCAAGAAAAATGATTTATAATATGGCCTTAAATATGTAGGAGGTCATTATGAAGAAAACATTCTATACTATCGTTATTTTTTTCATGTTCTCTGTGTTGTTAACGGCCGGGAACCGGCAATTCGATAAGGACACCATTAAAACCGGGGGCGGAGACCTGGACATCACTTTTCTCGGTCATGGCACGCTGATGTTCAACTTTAATAAAGCGGTTATTTATGTGGACCCGTTTTCACGGGTAGCTGATTTCAGCGAATTACCCAGGGCGGACTTGATTTTGATCACCCATCATCACGGCGATCACATGGACCTGGCGGCAATAAAACCCATCCGCCAGGAGAAAACCGTCATCATTGGAACACAAAAATGCGTCCCCCAGGTGGAAGGGTGTATTGTGATGAACAATGGCGATGAGAAAACAGCGGCCGGTCTCAAGATTGAAGCTGCGCCCGCCTATAATATCCTACACAAACGCGAGAGCGGCGAGCCGTTCCATGTCAAGGGTGAGGGGAACGGGTATATTATTACTTTTGGAGATAAGCGGGTGTATGTGGCCGGGGATACGGAAAACATCCCGGAAATGAAAGGACTAAAAAACATTGCCGTGGCGTTTTTGCCCATGAATTTGCCATATACCATGACGCCGGAGATGACGGCGGAAGCGGCCAAAGGTTTCAGACCGGCTATTCTTTATCCTTATCATTACACGGATACGGACACAAGTCGTTTGAAGGAACTGTTGAAAAATGAGAAAGATATCGAGGTGCGTATTCGTACTCTATATCCGCCTCTACCAGGCAAATCCTAATTATAAATTAGAAATTTACTGGTGTCATTGAAATTTTATCTTTTGCCAATGAGGGCATAGAGGACAGGCGCTTTACTGTTTTCCTGTTTTCTGTTAAAATTACATTATGGAGAAAAAAAAACTGAAATCCATATTCTGGGATTATGATGTCAATTATACCGGGGAGGAGCTTTATGATTTCCTGGTAGGGAAGAAAGAGATCAAAGAACTTACCCGGGACCGTGTTATTGCCCGGATGTTGGCCTCCATGCGCTGGTATGACCTGGTCGATATCTTTGGCATTCAACAGTTGTATAAATTCTTGAATGATGATGTTTTCAAGTTTATCTGGAAAAAAAGTTTAAAAAACCGCTTTAAAAATGTACGAGAAACCTTACAAGCAGTATTATAAAGATCTGTACGTCATCCAGGATGCCGTATTTGAAATGGTTGAGGCCTATGACTTTTACCTAACGGGAGGCACCGCATTAAGTCGATTCTATTTAAATCACCGTTATTCGGATGACCTTGATTTTTTCGTTCACCAAAAGGACACCTTCCTGGCTGTCGTAAGGGAAATCATCGCCAAATTTAAGTCGGGATTTAACCTGGAGACACGTGTTATGACGGAGGATTTTGCCCAGGTTTTTATTCATACCGGCGAATTTTATGAAAAATACCAGGAACAATTCCAGGCCAAATTGAAAATCGATTTTGTCAATGAACGTGAAATTCCGCATTTCGGAGAATTAAAACGATTTGATCGTTTTTCCAGGGTGGATAACTTGAGAAATATGCTTTCTAACAAAATCACTGCGATTACCCGGCTCGAGCCTAAAGATATTGCCGACATCTGGTTTATCTGTAAAAAACTATTCTTTAAATGGGATGAAATTATCCGCGAGGCAGACCAAAAAGAAGCCATTGAAGAACTTATGGTATTCGATCTTTAAAAAACATACCCTCCCCATATGTTTCAGCAAATCCGCTGGATCGATGATATAAAGTATGAAGATTTTGAAAAAGATAGACAAATCATGCTCCAGGACTTAGTCAGTAAAAGTCACAACTCCCTTTTCAATTGAGCCGCCAAGTTACGCAGCCGGGATCATAACTTATTTCAACGCGCTGTCACAAGGGGAAGAGGGGGGCGGGGTTTGTTCCAGTTCTTGTTTATGGACCTGGTGGTTCAATAATAACAGGCGTTTGAGGATTTCCTTACGGGAGTCGAGGAAAATGGTGAAGCGGATTTCAAGGGGGGGACAAATTGTACCCCAGTTGGAATTTAATTGGGGCTCTCTCCAATATATATCTCTTCGTGTCCGGAAAAGATCAGTACCAATTTGATTAGCGTGGTTTTTTCGATATTCTTAAGGAATTTTTTGTCGATACTGTAACGCTTCAATTGTTCCTCTGCCGCCGTTTTTAATTGTTGAACCTCTGTATCCCCCGATTTGATGCCGGCTTTTATATACTTGAGCTCTAACAAATACGAATATTTTATCCCTTCATACCGGGCGATAAAGGGTTCCATGACGATATCCGCATAGCCTTTGTTCAGTTCTTTTTCAGCGTGAATGATGTAGAGATCGCTCAGTCCCAGGTACACATTCAAAAAGGCCTGGATGGATTTTTCTCCCGTAATCAACTCTCTCAAACTCATACTTTCTCGCATCCGGTCCGTGATAAACTTAAACAAAGGTTCCCATTTCCCATCATAAGCCATGTCCGTCATCAAGTTTGCATATATCGACAGGTTCAAGGCAAAGACCCCTGTCTCGCGATAGGCTGCTTTTATGTAATCATAGTACAGCCGTTTGATTGTTTCATTGGGAATTTCCAAACGCAATTTATTTTTTTCAGGGCCTTTGATGGTTAACAGCCCCAGGTAAAACAACAATGAGATGAAATTTTCCAGGTCCAGCAATTCCTCCAGGGGGAATCCCTTGATAAGCTTAGCGGATGTGCCGCCTTCCTCTATGATTTGCCTTAACATGCTGAAATTCCCATTGGCGCTTTTTGTGTTGTCCCTGTCCAGGATAATAAGGTGTCTTAATTTCTTATAATCGATCCGGACATTTCTGTCGATTAAATCTTCCGGGAATTTTTTTCTCAGCATATAATTATCAAGGAAGTACAAGACCATAGCGGGATTAAACAACTTTTCGTCGTCGTCTACGGAGAAAAGATAATTGCCGTACCATTCGGTCATGATTTCCATCAGGTATTCAGTGGGATGGAAGATCATCTCTTTTGCCCTGTAATATTCGATCATTTGGATAACATTATCTTTGGTAAATCCCAACGCCCGGCTAAAAGCCGGTTCCAGGGAAACGAACCATGGTGGCGGTTGCGGGTTGGGCGAAAAAGGATGTGAACTGTAAATTGAGTATTGATTGGAATGCCCTGGGTTTGGATGCTGATAAAGCACGCATTACAGCGCCGGCCATTAAGGATTTCCAGCCGG
>JAUPLE010000187.1 GCA_030837085.1 Acidobacteriota bacterium
AAGAAGGCTTCGAAAGTCCTGGGGGCGCGTAAGAAAAACAGACCGAACCGAGTGATTACCAAATATTTTCTCCAAAGTATTTTCGCCAATTAAAAAATACAATGTACACTAGTCTCTCTTTCAGTTCAAATCCCTTGCAATAAAAATGCTTTTTTGATATCATTCAAGCTGTCATTCTGAATAAAATTAAGAAATGAGGAACGTTGAAATGAAACACAATAAATTAATAAGAAATTTGATGCCGGTACTATTACTGGCAACCCTATTGCTCCCTTTCCAGGGGATGGCGAAAAGCAGACCGGGCAATGTTACCTATTTTTCCCCCGGCAGTTTCTATATTTACACCATGGCTTCCTGGATGGTAGATATACCTTCCCTGGATATTAATGGGCACGAAGGAGATGCGGCTGCGCCCATGGTTGGCCTGGGCTATACCCTGGTCAATTTTGGAAACAGGACCCTGATCAACATGGAATTCGATGTGGCCCAGACTAAATTTGATTCCTTCTTGACCGGGAGCAAAAGAAACTGGTTTTATACCCTGGCGCTCAACTGTGAGTATCGCTTTTTCCGTATGCCCATGAGCGCTTATGCCGGACTTGGCGGCGCCATGATTCATTATGCCCCAACCCATGATGAATTAGTCTTTGCAGCCAATGCCGGGCTTAAATTCAACCTGGGAAAAAAGGTAAAGCTGCGGGCCGAAATCAGGCATTTCTGGCAAGGGTGGGGCGATACCTATTACTGGGACGATGACTGGTTTATCGATTTCGAAGGCGACGCCCAGGATTTCGGAAGCGCCATTGCCATGGGCCTGGAATTCCATTTTTGAACAAGCTAACGTTTATATCACTGTAAACCGGCCTTCTTAGGCCGGTTAAAGTATAAGATGGTGCGAATGTATACGAAAGAAGAGATAATCCGATTGATAGAAGGCGGCGAAAATTCGGCTGTGGAATTTAAAACGGCGGATGTGAAAATCGATTCGTTAGCCAGAGAAATGGTCGCTTTTTCCAATACCAACGGCGGCGTTATTTTTCTTGGAGTAGACGATACCGGGACAATCACCGGTTTAAACGCAAAAGGGAATGTTGAAGAATGGGTCGCCAATATTGCCAGGAACAACGTTATACCCCCTATCCATACCCAATATTTCGAAATCGAAATCCATCAAGAAAAAATCGGTGTCATCGAAATAACCAAAGGCAAAGATAAACCATACCAGACAATAAATCATCAATTTCTAATTCGCGTCGGTTCCACCAATCGCGTAACGACCCAGGCCGAACTAATGCGACTATTTCAACAAAGCGGCGTCTTCCATTACGATTCTATTGGGGTTGAAGGCACCTCTCTCGCAGATTTGAATCTCACCAGCATCGATCAATACTTCAACCGCTATGAAATCGATTTCTCCCACGAAAGCGAAACTGAAAAAGTGAAACTGTTGAAAAACAGTGATATCTTAAATGAAAACGGTTATGTTACTATTGCCGGTTTACTGATATTCGGCATCAATCCGCAGCGGTATCTTCTCAACGCCGGTATCTCTTTTGCTCATTTTAACGGAGAGGAAATCACCGCCGATCTTATCGATAAGCAAAACATCGAAAGCACCCTGACTTTCCAGGTAGACACCACCCTCTCGATTATAAAGAACAATTTGCTCCAGCCCTCTGCCATTATCGGCGCTAAAAGGGTGGACACACGCTTTATTTATGAAGATAAGGTCTTTCGTGAATTATTGGTCAATGCCTGTGTACACAGGAATTACGCCATTTCCGGTTCCAAAATACGGATCTTTCTTTTCCATGACCGCATTGAGTTCATCAGCCCGGGGAAACTTCCCAATACCGTGACTATCGAAAAATTAAAAGCCGGGGTCTCCTATGCCGTCAACCCAGTTCTCGTAAAGTTCATGGAAAATCTCCGGTACATTGACAAATTAGGAAGAGGCATCCCCATGGTTTGCAAAGAGGTTGAAAAAAACAATAAAGAGATCGCATTCAAAGAACTCGGTGAAGAGTTCAAGGTTACATTGTACCTCTAACCCGTAAAGTGAAACAATGGAACTTCTTCATGCAGCAGTGTAACTTACTGATATAACACCGGAACTTCCTCATGTAACAATGGAATGTGCTCATGTAACACTGGAACTTCCTCATGTAACAGTGGAATGTCTTAATGTAACAGTGGAATGTGCTCATGTAAGACTGGAACTTCCTCATGTAACAGTGGAATGTCTTAATGTAACAGAGGAATGTGCTCATGTAAGGCTGGAACTTACTCATGTAAGAGTGGAATGTACTCATGTAAGAGTGGAATGTACTCATGTAACAGTGGAATGTGCTCATGTAACAGTGGAATGTACTCATGTAAAACCCCCCAGCAATACGATTATTAATACTTTTAATACTGCACTATTTTTGGGAGACTAATGTGATACCCTACGCCCTCTTTTACCATTCCAAGGCGCCAGGAGGCCAGTTTTTTTCCTTTTCTTCGCGACCCTTAGCGTTCTTCGCGGCTATATTCAAAGCAATCAGATGGGAATTGTAAATCTTCCCGGGATGTGATATACTGAAACCGGTGAACCATTATGGATAAGAAAAAAATTCCCGTAGGCGTGTCCGATTTCAAAAAAATGATTACCGAGAACTACTATTATGTCGATAAAACCCTCTTTATCAAAGAGGTTATCGATAGAGGCGATACGATCCTACTCCTCCCCCGCCCCCGGCGCTTCGGCAAAACCCTCAACATCTCTATGCTGAAATATTTTTACGACTGCTGCCCGGAAACCGAGTCCCCTGAGTCGGATACTTCTTCCCATGAAAGTAAACCACCCGCGGCCGGCAATACTTATAAAAACCTGTTCGATTCCCTGGCGATTCAAAATGCCGGCCAGGAATACCGGGATCAAATGGGCCAATTCCCGGTTATTTTTTTGACATTTAAAAATATCAAGGAATCCGACTGGGAATCTTGCTTGAGTAAGATAAAACAACTTATCCAGGATGAATATTCCCGTCATTATTACTTGCTTGACAGTAAAAAAATGCTGCCCCATGAACTGGATTATTTTAACCGAATCATCAACCTGGAAGGAAATAAGGGAGACTATGAGAACAGCCTGGGGAAATTGCTTGTTTTCTTAAACCGCTATTATGGAAAACGGGCGGTTATCTTGATCGATGAGTACGACGCCCCCATTCATGCAGGCTTTAACAACAACTATTATGACGAAATCATCGACTTTATGCGTAATTTCCTCTGTGCGGGTCTGAAAGATACCGACCAATACCTGGAAAAAAGCGTCTTAACCGGTATTATGCGCATCGCCAGGGAATCGATTTTTTCCGGCCTCAACAACCCCGGCGTGTATACATTGCTCTCCGAAGAATTCGACGATAAATTCGGGTTCACCGAGAGAGAAGTTGAAAAGATTCTTAATGATTTCAACATCTTCCATATGTATGAACAAATCCAACAATGGTATAACGGTTATACCTTCGGGAAAGAGACGATATATAATCCCTGGTCCATCATCAACTTCCTGGCCAGCGATGGGAAAGAATTAAAACCGTACTGGATCAATACTTCCGACAATCAGCTTGTGGATTCATTACTCTCTAAAGGCGGCAATGAACTTAAGAAAGAACTGGAAGCCCTCATCCGCGGTGAATCTATCGAAAAAGCCATCGATGAAAATATCGTCTTAAAAGATATTTTCAATCGTGAGGATTTACTCTGGAGCTTCCTCCTGATGGGCGGGTATTTGAAACAAACCCAAAAAAGAAGACACGAAACTTCCGGGAAAATGTATTATCGGTTGGCGATTCCCAATATGGAAGTAAGGATAACGTATTCCCAAATTGTTGACAATTATTTCTCAAAAAAAATCGAAAACGAAAAATTGGAAATCATGCTCAAAGCATTAATCGATGGGGATGTCAAACTCTTTGAAAAAATGCTGCAAAAAGTGGTCTCGGCTGTTTTCAGTTATCATGATTTCGGGGGCGAACCGGAAAAAGTATATCATGCACTGGTGACAGGTTTGTTAGTATGGATTTCCGATACCCATGAAATTAAATCCAACCGGGAATCGGGCTACGGCAGGTACGATATATCCATCATACCCCGTGATCTCCGTCTGACCGGTTATGTGATCGAATTCAAAACCGTCGATCAAGCTGATGAAGAAACCGTGGAGTCCGCAACGACTTCTGCTTTGAAACAAATCGAAGAAAAAAAATATGAAACTGAACTCCTTGAAAGGGGTATTACGAATATAAAAAAACTGGCCATCGTTTTCAGCGGTAAAGATGTCTATGTGAAAGAAAAATAAAACTCCTTGGTGTTTCTTTGTGCCTTGGTGCCTTGGTGGCAAAGTTTTTTGAAAAGAGAACGCTTGACTTTCAACGACTCCTCCTCTATCCCCTCCGGCCAATGATAAAAAAAACCAGGTATCTTATACCGCGGTAACTTTCCTTCCAGGTAAGTTAAAAGGTAATCTTTCGTAACCGTTGAATCCCCACGCAATTTTAAAAATGCCGCCGGACGGAAACCATACACGTCATCGGCCACCGGAACCACCACCACCTGTTCCACTTCCGGCAATTCATTTAATACCGCCTCGATCTCCTCGGGCATGATATTCTCGCCACCCGAAATAAACATATTATCCCGCCTACCCAGGACTGTTAAATAACCCTCCGTATCTATCATGCCAATATCCCCGGTATGAAACCAACCTCCCCTACCCCTCGACCTTGATATAACCGCACCTTCCACATACCCTTTAAATATTGTTTTGCCCTTGACGCAAATCTCATTATTCTTATCGATCAACAGGTCCCGGTACGCTAATAGTTTCCCGGAAGTAAATAATTTATCCGCCAGCGTCCCCGCCGGCGTCGTGGTTACCTGCGACCCCATTTCACTCAACCCATAAGAGGTGTGAATAGGTAAATGCAACGAAAGCGCTTTTTGAATTAAATCCGCGGGAAACCCACTGCCACCCAATAGAACGGCTTTCAAATGAGAAAAATCCAGGCTAGATGCCGTACCTTCCTCCTCCAGGTGGTTGATTAGCCGCAGCAACTGCGTTGAAACCAGGGAAACATGCGTTACCCGGTAAGTAATAAGCGAATTTTCCAAGGCTTTCTTTTCATTTTCCTGGGGAACTACCACCGCCGCCCCGGCCATAAAACAACGGAAAAGGATCCCCAACCCCCCGACATGAAACAACGGCAGCGACAACAACCACCGGTCCCCGGGCGCCAGTTTTATGTTCTCATTGGAACCCAACGCATTGTAATACAAAGCGCCATAGGTAAGCAGCACGGCTTTTTCCCGCGCCGTGCTGCCGGAAGTTAATATTATGACGGCTGGGTTATTCAAATTCATCCGCTTACGGTCACTCAACTGTGCGTCTTGCTGAATGTAATCAAAACATTCCTCTATTATATAATTGATTCCCTGTCTCTTTGAGATTTCATTTATAATGGCAGAGGGAAAACGGAAATTCAAGGGAACCGCAATCGCCCCGATACGCCATAAGGCGGTCAACAAAACAATATATTCCCACGAGTTGCGCCCCACCAACGCCACCCGCGTACGCTTGCGGATTCCTTTTTGTTCCAACACGGAAACAGTCCGAGAAACCATCACGTCTAATTGAGAATATGTGAAAATTTGCCCTGGAGCAATGACCGCAAGGTTATCCGGTAACTGTTCGGCCTGTTGAGCGATAGGACAATTGATTTTCATTCCAGGGAAAATGTCTCCTATGGCTAAAAGCCCTTCCTATTCTTCGAGGAATATTTCCGCCAGGTTGATATTTAATCCTTGCAGCGTGTGACAGGGAAGGATTTTCTCTTCAGTATAAAATTCAGGTCTGCCGTATTTCCCGTTTTCACCCAGGATGAAGACTTCCACGCTTTTGTCATCGGGGGAAACCAACCAGTACTCTTTGACCCCGAAACGTTCATATGTTCGGAATTTAATGATCCGGTCTTTTTTGGAAGTGGCAAGGGAGAGGACTTCAACGATCAAATCCGGGGCGCCCTTGCAGCCTTTTTCATCCAATTTGGAGCGATCACAGATCACGGAAATATCCGGCTGCACCACCGTGAGGATTTCATCATCGCCCTGATTGGCTTCCGGGAACCGGACATCGAAAGGGGCGGCATAAACCTGGCATTTTTTCCCCTTGAGAAAATGTTCCAGGGCGTATATTATTTTCACGGTTATGTACTGGTGATAACGGTTAGGAGCCGGCGTCATATTGTAGGGAATACCATCGATAATTTCCCAGCGCTCGTCATCGGGCCAGGTCAGGTAATAGGCATATGTAAATAATTCATCGGGCTTTCTTAAAGGCAAACCCATAATTCCTCCTGTTCCAGGCCCTTATTTTAACCCATAACCATTTAAATTTCAAGTAGTCTTAAGGAATGATAAATTAAAAATAAGTAAAAGGGGATGGTCGAGA
>JAUPLE010000188.1 GCA_030837085.1 Acidobacteriota bacterium
TAGGCGCGCCCCTGCGCCCGGTCACCTGTCACTTGTTTTACCATTTGACTATTAGCCAAAAAAAATATACAATTGGCATTATGAAAATGAAAAATACAAAAAATAAGATTCGCAGCACCACCGTCTTATGCGTCAGACACAAAAACTCGGTGGCCATCGGCGCCGACGGCCAGGTGACCCTGGGCAATACGGCATTGAAACACGGCGCCCGGAAGCTCCGCCGCCTCTATAATAATAAAGTCCTGGCCGGTTTTGCCGGTTCCACGTCAGATGCCTTTTCCCTGTTCCAACGGTTCGAAGGAAAACTGGAAGAATACAACGGCAACATCTCCAGGGCCGCCATCGAACTCTCCAAAGAATGGCGCACCGATAAAATCCTCCGCCGCCTGGAAGCCATGCTGATCGTTGCCAACGAAGAAAAACTGTTTATCCTTTCCGGCTCCGGCGATGTGATCGAACCGGATGAAGATATACTGGCCATCGGTTCGGGCGGACCTTTCGCCCAGGCCGCTGCCATGGCCCTTAAACGCTACTCCGACCTGGACGCCAAAGCCATCGTCGAAAAAGCCCTGGAAATAGCCGCGGATATTTGCATCTATACCAATAAACACTTTGCAATCGAGGTACTTTAATGAAAAAGGAAAAAGATCAAACTAAAAAAGAAGAAATCAGCTTAACCCCCAAAGAAATCGTAAAAGAACTGGACAACTATATCATAGGCCAACAAAAAGCCAAAAAATCGGTGGCCATCGCCCTGCGCAACAGGTACCGCCGCCAACAACTCCCCAAAGAAGTGGCGGACGATATCATCCCTAAAAACATTTTAATGATCGGCCCCACCGGCGTCGGCAAAACGGAAATCGCCAGACGACTGGCCAAACTGGCCGGTTCCCCTTTTATTAAGGTCGAAGCGTCCAAATTTACCGAAGTAGGCTATGTCGGCAGGGACGTGGAATCCATTGTCCGCGACCTGGTCCGCATCGCCATTGACCTGGTTAAAGCAGAAAAAATGGACGGCAATTTAGAAAAAGCTCAACGAAACGCCGAAGAACGAATCCTGGAACTGCTGCTGCCGGTCCCTAAAAAAGCCAAAAGCTCTTCCGGCGACGCCGAAGGCGCCGAAGAGGACCGTTTCGCTGAAACCAAAGAAAAACTAAGAAAAAAACTCAGGGAAGGCAAATTAAATGATAAATTCGTCGAACTGGAAGTGAAAACCGCCCAAATGGCCCCTTTTGAAATTTTCTCCTCCTCCGGGGTGGAAGAAATCGGCATCAGTATCAGCGAAATGATGCCCAACATGTTCGGCGGCAAACCGAAAAAACGAAAAATGGCCGTGGATGAAGCCATGGAATACCTGGTCAAAGAAGAACAAAACCGCCTCCTGGATATGGACCAGGTATCGGGAACCGCCATCCAACGAACCGAACAAATGGGCATTGTATTCCTCGATGAAGTTGATAAGATCGCCGGCAGGGAAACCGGCGGCAGCGGCCCCATGGTTTCCCGCGAAGGCGTCCAACGGGACCTCCTGCCCATAATTGAAGGCACGACGGTAAACACCAAATACGGCATGGTCAAAACCGACCATATCTTATTTATCGGCGCCGGCGCTTTCCATGTTTCCAAACCCTCGGACCTGATACCCGAACTGCAAGGCCGCTTCCCCATCCGCGTTGAGTTGGACTCCCTGAGTAAAGATGATTTCGTAAGAATCCTCACGGAACCCAAAAACGCCCTGGTCAAACAATACCACGCCCTGCTGGGCACCGAAGGACTGGAATTGTCCTATACCGAAGACGCTATCGAAGAAGTTGCGTGTTTCTCCGTCCAATTGAATTCATCTTCGGAAAACATCGGCGCCCGAAGACTCTATACCATCATGGAAAAAGTCATCGAAGATATCTCTTTCGAAGCCACCGACATGAAAACAAAAAAGATTATCATCGATAAGAACTTTGTCCGTGAAAAAGTGGCGGATATCGCTCAAGATACGGATTTAAGTAAATATATTTTATAAAATGCGGAGAATTGATAATTGTTAATTGTCAATTGTTAACTATTAATTGTTAATGATAAATGGATAGTGGAGGATACAAGAATGGGTAAAAAGCTTATCCTGGTAGTAACAACCGTTATGCTGGTTCTCTCATTGAACTGCGGGAAAAAGGGCCCCCTGATACTGGAGCCCGAAATACTCCCCCTGGTTTGCGAAAATCTCACCCTCTCGCAGGTGGGCGCCAATATCAGGCTGCAGTGGGATTTCCCGAAAAGATTATCGGATAATAAAACAGACCTGGAAATTCAAAAAATCACCCGGGCGGAAATTTATTATTCGGGAAAAGATATCCCGGGCGGAAAATTCTTAAAAAAATCCACCCTGCTGCGCAAAATGGAAAAAGCTGAAATATCTTTGCTGTCACCCTTATCATCCCAGGCGCCGCTCACATTTTCCATCGAGATCCCTTTCAAAATACAGGATTTAAATACGAAATCTCATTTCTTCGCTATACGCTATCTCTATGGGAAGAATAAATCTCCCTTGAGCGGCGTAGTTGCCATGATTACCCAAACCCCGGTAAAACCCATTGATGACCTGCAAATAACCCGGGAAAATAAATTGATCAAACTCAAATGGAGCAAACCCCAAACTGATGTCTCCGGCATGCCCATCGCCAATATCGCGGGTTATAAAATTTTCCGGCGCATAAAACCCTCCAAAACTGGCGACGCTGCTGTTAAGACAGCAGAGGAGTTGTTCCGGAAAATCAATTATAACCCGGTCTTGAACGAATATTTTGCGGATGGCGACACCGGCAGGGACGGCGAATACCAATACTATGTTTCCACCATGACCACCAATGAGATCGAAAGCGGCCCTTCCCCTATTGTATCGGTTAGTGTCAGCGACATTTACCCCCCGGAGATTCCCGCCAACCTGGTAAGTTTCAAAGGGGCGGACCACCTATTCTTAACCTGGAAAGCATCGGCAGACACCGACCTCTCCCATTACCGCATCTACAGGAAAGCCACGGAAGGGGGCGAGTTCACCCTGCTGGCCGATCACGTGACGGGCAACCAATACAAAGACAAAGACGTAAAAAAAGGTACGCTTTATTTCTACGCGGTCACGGCCGTCGATAATAAAGGAAACGAAAGCCAATTCTCAAGTACGGTAAAAGAAGAATTTTAAAAGAGAAAATAAATGAAAGCGACAGTCGCCGTAATCCGCTGTGAAAATTACCAAATCGAGAATGTACGCGTCGCCGTACAAAGAGGAATCCAATTGTTGGGAGGGGTTTCCGCTTTTGCGCGAGCGCATGAAAAAATCCTGCTAAAGCCCAACCTGCTGTCCGGGAGCCGCCCGGAAAAATTAGTGACCACCTACCCCACGGTTTTCCAGGCAGTGGCTGAAGTATTTAAAGCCACGGGCGCTAATATGTTTTACGGCGACTCATCGGGCATGGGGAGCCTGGAACGGGTCGCCCGGCAAGCGGGTATTAAAGAAGTGGCCGATAATCTCGGCATTCGCCCCGCGGATTTTCAAACAGTCGCGCCGGTATCTTTCCCCGGGGCGCTGCTGGCAAAGCAGTTGCGTTTAGCTGCCGCAGTACTGGAGGCCGATGGCATTATCAGCATCGCTAAAATGAAAACCCATGGCTTCACCCGTATCACCGGCGCTGTAAAAAATCAATTCGGTTGCTTACCGGGACTGCAAAAAGCCGAGTTTCACGTCAAAATGCCGGATGTTTACGACTTTTCCCGGGTATTGGTGGATATCAACAGTTATTTGAAAGCGCGTCTCCGCCTATTTATCATGGATGGTATCGTGGCCATGGAAGGCAACGGTCCCAGTGGGGGTGAACCGGCGGCCATGAAGGTATTATTGTTTTCTACCGACCCCGTGGCCCTGGACGCCGTATTTTGCCGGTTGATCGACCTGGACCCTGAATTTGTACCCACCATGAAATTCGGGGAAGAATCGGGGCTGGGCGTTTATAAACCCGATGAAATCCAAATCATCGGGGATGATATCGAGCCGCTCATTAACAAAAATTTCCAGGTCGTGCGCCGACCGCCGGAGCGATTGGCTTCCGCCCGTTCTTTTCCCACCTTTTTAAAAAACCGAATTTCCCCGCGTCCGGTAATCAATTATGAGCGCTGCATCAACTGCGGTAACTGTGTGCAGATGTGCCCGGTCACACCCAAAGCAGTGGACCGTCCGGATGGTGATAAAAATAAAAAACCGATATACGATTATAAACGATGTATCCGCTGTTACTGCTGCCAGGAAATCTGCCCGGAAAAGGCTATCACCATTAAAATTCCCCTCTTGGGAAGATTGATTTACTGATCCAGTACTTTGCGGACGACCCTGGCAAGCTCTTCGTTATTGTAAGGTTTTAGTAAAAATGATTTTATTCCCACAGCGCTGAAATCCTCGCGGCACATTTCCCGGGTAAAACCGGTGCTGAGAATGACCGGGATATCGGGCTTAATATTAATAAGTTCCTGGGCCAACTGTTTTCCCGATATACCCGGCATGGTGAGTTCGGTAATAACCAGGTCGAAGTATCGCGGGTCTTCGCAAAAAATTCGCAGCGCCTCGATACTGTCTATGCAGGGTATCACCTCATAGCCCAGTTTTTCCAACAGTTTCCGGCACATATTCACCAGGGCCACTTTGTCATCCACCAGGAGGATGTGTTCCTTACCGCCGGGGATAGTTTGCTCCTCTTTTTCTTCTTCTACCGCTTCTTTTTCATAAATAGGGAGAAACACATGGAAAGAAGTACCTTTTCCCGGCTCGCTTTCAACGGTGATTTCGCCATCGAGGTTTTTAACGATGCCCTGGACGATAGAAAGGCCCAGGCCTGTCCCACCCTCGTCTTTTTTAGTAGTAAAAAAAGGATCGAAGATGTGTTTCATAACTTCCGGGGTCATACCGTGCCCGGTATCGCTCACTGTTAATCTCAAATATGGGGAAGGCGTCGGGTTTCCTTCGGAAATGGTTACCAGGTCGCGACTCAGGTCCGTTAGTATCACCTCCAGCCGCCCGCGCCGTCCGCCGTTCTCTTGCATAGCGTATACGGCATTGGTGCAGAGGTTCATCAATACCTGGTGCAATTGGGAGGGGTCGGCAAACACCTCGTACATTACGTCGCTGATATCGTGGTGAATTTCTATGCTTGCGGGTAAAGAAGCGCATAGCATTTTAAGAACTTCCTTTACCATGGAATTCACGTTTACCGGTCTATTTTCTTTTTCGCTTTTCCGGCTGTAGGAGAGAATTTGCTGCACCAGGTCTTTGCCGCGATGTGCGGCCAATAATACTTCCTCCATGTTACGTTTTACCCTGGTATGATTGGTTTGATCATCGAGAGCCAGTTCCGTGAAACCAATAATAATCGTAAGAATATTTTTAAAATCATGGGCAATACCGCTGGCCAGGATGCCGAGGGTTTCCATTTTCTTACCCTGGGTCAACTGTTCTTCCAATGGCTCGTTTGTCTTGAGTATCTCTTCCATATAAGGTAACTCCTGGGATATTATTAAGATGCCATTTTAACACAAAATCGAATTTTCGTATATCTCTATCCCGCGGAAAAAACAATCTGTGAATTCGTGTAATCGTGGAACCGGTGGGCTCAAAAGATGGAAGTTAGGAGGTGAAAAAGGTGAGAAGGTGAAGAAAATTTTGTAAAAAGCAAGAGGTTGATATATAATACCATTTGGTTCAATATAATCATGGCGAAAACGGAATTTATTGCAGACGAAGAGATATACCGCCGGGTAATCCTGGAGGCGGTAATGACTGCCAGGGAGTTTCTCTGGCTGGGAACGTCCGATTTGAAAGACCTTTATGTTCATAAGGGAAAAAAGATGGTCCCTTTTCTTGAGATACTTTCCGGTTTATTGGAGCGGGGGGTTGCGGTGCGTTTGCTTCATGCCAAAGAACCAGGGCCGGCGTTTCGCCTGGATTTCGATCGTTATCCCAATCTTATCGCCGGCATGGAACGTATCCAGTGTCCGCGGGTGCATTTCAAGACTGTGGTTGTGGACGGTAGGACCGCTTATTCGGGCAGCGCCAATCTTACCGGCGCCGGTATGGGGGCGAAGGGTCACCACCGCAGGAATTTCGAAGCGGGTTTTATAACGACTGACCCGGATATTATACGACAGATCATGGAACAGTTCGACCTGGTCTGGATGGGTAAACGGTGTGTGGAATGCCAACGCAAAGATTTTTGCACGGATTACAAGGATTTAATGTTGGTATAGGATCCCACTTCCTGTTTAATTTTCCTTGAAACCCTTGACAAATCTTAACCCGTGAAATATCATTAAAACATGAACGAAAAAACTGGAAATATGAATGAAAAGCCGTATCGAAAACCGGTTCGAATATTCGAAAAATCAGGGGTAGTAGACCCTGAGATGTCCTATTATGTTCCTTTAGAAAATGTTGTCAACTCCGATAATCAAGATATTAAGACCATGGTAGATCGGGGCCGGTATTTTTCCATGTTTGCGCCGAGGCAGAGCGGGAAGACGACCTTTATCGAAGAATTATGCAACCAATTGCACCGGGATTCCACCTATGTGGCTGTCTTATTAAGCTTCCAGGAATACAAAAACCTGGACAAACAAGAATTTTATTCAGAAATCGAAAAATATCTCTACGCCCAATTAATAACAAGACTTAAACAAGTAAACTGCGAAAAAATCGAAGCCGTTCAACAATTACTTAACCAACACCATCTCACAAATAATGTTTCTTTTAAATCATTGTTCGAAGGATTAAACGGTATCCTCCAATTTAAAAAGATCGTTGTTTTCATAGACGAATTTGATGGGATGCCGCAAATCGAATTGGAAAATTTTCTGACCACCTTGAGGGAATTATATCAAAAGCATAAAAAAGTAACCCATAAAGCTCTTTATTCGATTGGTTTGATCGGCATTCGCAATATAACCAAACTTGTCGTGGGCGGAGTGTCTCCTTTTAATATTGCCGATCATGTGGAACTGCCGCCATTTTCTCTAAATAACGTACAGGACCTTTATGCGCAATATACGGCGGAAACCAACCAACCCTTTACGGAAGAAGCCGTTAAAAAGGTGCACGGGGAAACCGGCGGCCAACCCTGGCTGGTGAACCGGCTGGGCGCTATTTTGACCGTCAAAATCAAATCGGAAACCGTTGAACCCATCGATGAAAAGGATGTCGATAAAGCCATTCAACTCCTGCTGAATGAGAAAAATAACCACTTCGACAACCTTTATGAAAAAGCAAAGCTTTACAAAGAGACATTTATAGAGATTGTGTTTGATCATGTCGAATACCAGCCCTACGATGAGGAACAATCGTGGTTGGAGCAGTATGGCCTTATAAAAAATAAAGAGGACCATGCCGTTGTCGCTAACAGCATATATAAAGCCGTTCTTGTTAAAGCTTTTTTCAGAGAAGCCAAAGCACTCCAGAAAGTTTCTTTACCAGAATACACGCTTCCCGGCAACCGCCTGGATATAGAAAGAATTCTAGTGAATTTTAACCACTCTATTGCCCAGATCGGCGTCAGGGAATTTTATCAAGAGGATAAACCCTATGAAAAGACCGGGCAATTTCTTTTGACCGCCTGGCTTTACCCATTCATAAAAGGCGGAGAAGGCGAACTCCGGTGTGAAGTGTCCAGCGGGTTGGGAAGAATGGATATTCTTTTAACCTATAAAGGCCGGAGATACATTATCGAGACCAAAGTGAACCCTTATGCCGATATAACCGTGATACAGGAAGAAGGCATCGAACAGGTATCGGCGAAGTATTTGGCGTCGGAAGGCGTTACCGCGGGTTATCTTGTTATATTCGATCCGCGGTCGCCGGTGGGCGCCCCCTGCAAACCCCAGTATCACGGCCCGGAAGATAAGAAAATAACCAGCTTCACCATCGGTATTGGACGAAGCAAGCAGGAAGGTTTATGAGTCGGTACATCACCCTATAGTTGGTAATTGTAGGGAACAGGCATAGCCTGTTCCGACGGCTATTTTCATGGTTTACGGGGTGGGTTTTGCAGTGCCGTGTGACAAATTTCCGGGTAGAGGTTCAGCTTCAGCGGGTAGACGCATTTGACTTCCGGGCTCGCACCTCTGACTTGCAGGCATGTATCTCTGACTTCCGGGCTCGAACCTTTGACTTGCAGGCATGTATCTCTGACTTCCGGGCTCGCACCTTTGACTTGCAGGCATGCACCTCTGATTTCCGGTTAGGGGCTCAGCTTTGCTGGATATCTTTCCAGGGAAGTAAAGTAATTGTTCGCGTTTCCCGGTAATCTTTACATTCCCACATGATGTTTGTCCTCTCTTTATCAAGTGATTTCCTATTCCCCTCAAACCAGCGCCATTTGCAGGGCGTTTAAACTGGTTTTTTCGCTAAAATAGTTAAGATGGTGGCAAATCAAGTCGATCTTTTCCGGTGGCGGCTGCCGTTTTTCTGCTACCTTTTTAATGCTGGCGACGCTGAGGAGACAATTTTGGCCTGTCTCGGCATTCACACCCACCTTGGGATTTTTCTTGAGACAATAAAGTTTGCAAACTATTTTTTATCAAGGGTATTAATATAATACTACCTGGGAGGTCAGTTGATAAATGGATTTTAGAAATATTTCCTATTGACAGCGGGAGATATTTCCTTTAATATATTGTTTCGGAAGAACTGAATAAATTATAAACAAAGGAGAAAGCCTATGAATAAGAGAAATTTTATCGTATTCACATTATGCCTAATGGGATTTATATGTAGTGGTGAGAAATGTTCATTTGGCACAGATGAGCCAGACCTCAAACAACTCAAATTAAATGCGTTAAATGGATTGACTGTTGCATTGGAAAAAAATATGCAATTTCGCGAGTTCAAAAACAACTGCGTTAAATTGAGTTCCTTCCAGTATAGAGGTTCAATGAAAACCTCAGTAGTGTTAATCCCGCTAAAAAAAGAAGTGATTGAGGCAGCCCTTAATTATAGGGCAGTATTAGATAATCTTCCCACCCACGAAACAGCGAGATTAAAAGAAAAAAATTACAAGGAATTTCTTCATGGGAACAAAGCTGCTTTTATCATTATTGTACTTAATAATGAAAAATTTGATAATGACGAATCAGTCTTTTTTTCTTATATTAGGGAAAACATATACCTGAAAACCGATAATGGTGTTACTTCTAAACTGAGAGAGTACACCCCTGGTTTTGATGTAGGTCTTAATCCTGGATGGAACAGTGGCTATTTGTTTTTTGATAATTTTAGAGAATATCAAAATTTTAAGTCATATTCAGTACATTTTAATAACCTTCATATTAAATGTGGAAGTAAAGAACAAGTAGAACCAGATTGGGCATTTTCATATGACGATTCATATGAGAATTTTTTTGCTTTATTTAAAGACGGAATTGATATTGATGAGGTCAGAAAAGACAGAGTGCAAACTACATATGAAAAAATGGGGTTTGGGTCTGATGATATTCTCAATATAATTAAATTTATCCTAAAAATTTGTGCATCTGTTTGAAAATGGAACCGCCAGACTTAGGAAGCCAATTGCTGTTCGGGGTATGGCTTTCTATTTTTCTCGCTCCCTCTTTTTTACTCTTCAATCCCATATTCCCGCATTTGCTCTGGAGTTAACTTTTCGATATTTCCCTTTTCCAGGAATTCTTCCAATGGCATCGCTACCGGCCATAAACGGGCGGTTGTATCACTTGACCCGGTAAGAATGGTTTTGCCATCCGGAGAGAAGGCCACGGAATTGATAGGTTTTTGATGCCCTTTAAACTCCCATATAGTGCTTCCCTCCAGGTTCCATAAACGGGCGGTATTATCTTCTGAGCCAGTGAGAATGGTTTTGCCATCCGGGGAAAAGGCCACGGATGTGACAAAATCTTGATGCCCTTTAAACTCCATTAGCATTTTTCCCTGCAGGTCCCATAACCGGGCGGTGGAA
>JAUPLE010000019.1 GCA_030837085.1 Acidobacteriota bacterium
CGTGTGCTCTTCCGATCTTCTTCTCCTTTCCTGGTAGATTCTACCGCCCCGGAACTGACCAATTTTTCCTTACAGCCTGGAGCGAACCGGCGAATCGCTTTCACCGTCGTCGACAAAACTTCGTTAGTGTCCGGTGTCTTTTACTCCTATGACGGCGAGTTATGGTTCCCGGTTTTCCCCGTGGATTTGATCGCCGATTCAAGGTCGGAAAATTATAGTTTCACCTTAAAAGACATGGATGCCGGGAAAAACAAATATGTCTTCATTAAAGTAACCGATGAGTTCGACAACAGTAAAGTATTTCAAAAAGAATTATAAATAATAAGGGAGTAACAAAGGAACATGAAAGTACATGAGTATCAGGCAAAGCAGTTATTCCGGGAGTTTGCGGTCCCGGTGCCCAACGGTCGGATGGCAGAGACCGCTGAAGAGGCTTTCCAGGTGGCTGAAGAACTCGGTTATCCCTGTGTCATTAAGGCACAGGTTCACGCCGGGGGTAGGGGTAAAGCCGGCGGCGTCAAACTAGCTAAAAACAGCGCCGAGGCAAAACAATACGCCCAGGCCATCGTAGGCATGAAACTGGTCAGCCCCCAAACCGGTCCGGAAGGCAAATTAGTACGTAAAGTCCTCGTAGAACAAGGGCTCGCTGTCGTCAAAGAATTGTACCTGGCCATTATCGTGGACAGGGAAAAAGAAATGCCCGTTATTATGGCTTCCACCGAAGGTGGTATGGAAATCGAAGAAGTGGCGGCCAGAACCCCGGAGTTGATCCATAAGGTCCACGTACATCCCGTCACCGGGCTGCGCGACTTCCACACCCGCATGTTAGCCTTTAAGTTGAACCTCGAAAAAAACCAGGCCAAAAATTTTGCCGTCCTGGTGCAGGGGCTTTATCGACTTTTCGAAGCCAAAGATGCTTCGTTGGTAGAGATCAATCCCCTGGTAATCACCAATGACGATCAGGTTATCGCCCTGGACGGCAAGATCAATTTCGATGACAACGGTCTATGCCGACACCCCGAAATAGCCGCCCTGCGGGATATCCATGAAGAGGAACCATTGGAAGTTGAGGCGTCCAAATACGATCTCAACTATATCAAACTGGACGGCAATATCGGCTGCATGGTCAACGGCGCGGGACTGGCAATGGCTACCATGGATATCATCAAATACTATGGCGGCGAGCCTGCCAATTTCCTGGATGTCGGCGGCGGTACTTCCGAAGAAAGGGTCAAGGAGGCTTTTAAAATCCTTTTGAGCGATCCCAATACCCGGGGCGTTTTCGTCAATATCTTCGGCGGCATCGTACGCACCGACCTGGTGGCGCGGGGCATTGTCAACGCCGTGAAAGGTATGAATGTTAAAGTCCCCATTGTCATCCGCCTGGTGGGCACCAATGAGGAAGAGGGCAGACGCATTATCCAGGAATCGGGCATGAATGTCGTGGCTGAAATCAGCTTACCCCATGCCGCCCAAAAAATCGTGGAACTCTGCAAAGGTTTCGGAAAATAGACTAATAGGAGCGAAAATATGGCAATACTGGTAAATAAAGATTCACGAATTATCGTACAGGGCATTACCGGCAAGGAGGGCGCTTTTCACGCTGGTCAGATGATCGAATATGGGACTCCCGTGGTTGGGGGCGTTACTCCCGGCAAAGGCGGTACTCGCCACCTGGACCGGCCCGTATTCAATTCCGTCGAAGCAGCCGTTAAAAATGAAGGCGCCAATGTTTCCGTAATCTTCGTACCCCAGGCTTTCGGGGCCGACGCGATCATGGAAGCCGCTGCCGCCGGCATTCCATTGATTGTCTGCATTACCGAAGGTATCCCCGCGCTTGACATGGTAAAAGCAAAGAATTTTCTCAAAACCACCTCTTCACGGCTAATCGGTCCCAACTGTCCCGGCGTTATAACCCCGGGAGAGGCCAAGGTGGGTATTATGCCCGCCCGTATTCATCAAAAGGGGCATATCGGCGTCGTTTCCCGTTCCGGCACTTTAACCTATGAAGCCGTCAACCAGATCACTCAACTGGGTATGGGCCAATCCACTGCCGTCGGCATTGGCGGTGATCCCATCATCGGCTCCAATTTTATTGACATATTGAAGCTATTTAACGAAGACCCCGAAACAGAAGCCATTGTGATGATCGGCGAGATCGGCGGTTCCATGGAAGAAGAAGCCGCCCGCTATATCAAGCAGAACCTGTCCAAGCCGGTGATTTCATTCATTTCCGGCCAGACGGCCCCCCCGGGAAGACGTATGGGACACGCCGGCGCCATCATCTCCGGCGGCAAAGGTACGGCCGCTGAGAAAATGCAAACCTTGAGAGATAACGGTATTCATGTGGTGGAAACTCCTTCGGAAATCGGCAGCATGGTTAAAATAGCGCTGGCAAAAAAGAGTTAACACGGTAATATTGAGCAAATGAGCAACAATAAAAGGATCATCAAAGACACCGAGGAAATGACCATCATGGACCCTGGCAAAAGGAGGAGGGGAAAAATTCCCGCCGTCAATGGAGAACCCGGGTTCAGCACCGGTTTTACCGTTATTCACGGCAGTGAAGTGGATTTTGGCAAGCATTTCAATTTTTCCCAGAGCCCCATTTACATTGGCAGGGATAAAACCAATTCCATTTGTCTCGAGGATGAGAAGGTCAGCAAGGTGCACTGCGAAGTATCTTTTATCCAGAACCGGGACCTGGAACAGGTAATCATCAAGGACCTGGATTCCACCAACGGTACTTACGTCAATGGAGAACTCATCAAGCAGGCCGTATTGAAGTCCGGCGATAAGATCGATATTGGAGACACGGTATTGCGGTTTAATTATAACGACGACCTGGAGGAACAGTACCATTCGAAACTCTTCACCTTTGCCGCCACCGACGCCTTAACCGGTCTTTACAACCGGCGGTACACCATCAATGAGTTGGACAATCAAACCAAGATCGCCCGGCGCAACAACCGCATTTTCAGCCTTATCATCATTGATATTGATGATTTTAAGCAGATAAACGACGCCCATGGCCACCTGGCCGGCGACGATTATTTAAAAAAATTCGCCTTTGTGCTTAATCGGGCGCTGCGGGAACAGGATACCTGCGGCAGGATCGGTGGGGAAGAATTCCTGGTCATCTTGCCGGAAACAACTTTGGAAGGTGCTATTAACCTGGCCAGCCGCATCCGCGAGCAAATCGAAAAAACAGAGCTCATTATGCAGGGGCGGGTGATTAAAACCACTATCAGCGCCGGGATCAGCCAATTCGATCGGCATGCTTTCGAGGGCCGGGAAATCCTTAAAATGGCGGATATGGCCCTGCAAAAGGCCAAACGTTCCGGGAAAAACGCCATTGTCAGCGCCGATGAATTGAAATAACGAGGAGTTTTTCATTAGATGATTGAATTATTAATTGATCCGTATTATAATAAAGCCGCCGCTAATACCAGGGCCAAAAACTAAAATGGAGGTAAAAGAATGAGGAAACAGCAAGGCAAAATTAATTTCACCGGGTTTATCATGATCTTAGTCATTATTTATGGAGGATACGTTGCGGTTAAGCTCATTTCCGCTAGTCTCACCGATACCCAGATTCGCAAGGAGACCATCGATACGCTCGGAACCATGCGGGGTGCGGATTTCTCAGTGGAGGAGGGCAGAGAGGCAATCAGGAACATAATATTGAAGAGCGGCGTCATTTTCGATGAAGAGAATGGCGGTGAGGTCATTGTGAAACTTGACCAACAGCATGGTAACCTCACTTATCATTATAAGTATGATGTCGAAGTGAACCTGCTCTTCTTTAAACAAAAAAGAACCGTCAATCTCACCGAGGAAATGAAAAGCTATGATTGACGAGACCAGGGACCTTCGGGCAATAAAGCTATTTGTTGGGTTTATAACCACGGTCATCGCGGTGATAATCCTGAAGGCGATGGCAAATATTTTTCTTCCCCTGTGCATGGCGCTTTTGCTTTATTTCCTTCTCAACGGTGTGGTAAAAAAGTTAGTGCAGTGGAAGATCCCCAGGTTCATCGTATTGATCTTCTTATTATTTTCCATCTTTATCCTTTTCTATTTCCTGGGGACATTGATCTATTCCAGCGCCTCCTCTTTTGTCGAGAAGTTTCCCGCTTACAGTGAGAGGGTTTTGGGGATGATCAAAAACGCATCTGAAAAATTGAAGATTCCCATTGGCCAGGTGGAGAATTATATCAGCACAATCGATTGGACCAAATCCCTCGATTCTGCCACCGCGCTGCTTTCAAGCACTTTTGGTTCTTTTGCCGCTTTTGTCGGGAACCTATTATTGGTGTTGGTATATCTCATATTCATGTTGGCGGGCGGTGATGCCATGAACCTCCGTATCGACAGGGCCTTTGATCAGGAACGGGCAGACAAAGTCAAAAACGTCATCAACGATATCGAAAGCCAGGTGCGGCAGTATCTCGCGATTAAGAGCTTCATTGCTTTGTTAAACGGAACTGTTGCCGGGATTATACTTTTCATTGCCGGCGTCGATTTTGTTATTTTTTCCGCGTTGTTGGTTTCGCTGTTTAATTTTATCCCCAACATCGGTTCTGTGATCGCCACCATGTTCCCGGTGCTGATATGTTTTTTGCAGTATGGATTTTCACTGCGTTTGCTGCTGGTACTGGTTGGGTTGATGGTAACCCAGTTCGCCATTGGTAACGCCGTGGAGCCGCGGATAACCGGTAAGAGTCTCAACCTCTCGCCCATCGTGATATTGGTTTCTTTGATATTCTGGGGTTATATCTGGGGAATTGTCGGCATGATATTGGCGGTGCCGTTGACTTCGGCCATCAAAATATTTTGCGAAAACATCCCCACGTTAAAACCCATTGCCGGGTTAATCAGCGCAGACTAAAACTTAAGGATTATCCTCCGATATCGCAACTGGGGTCTTTCGACATGATCTTTATTAGATTGCTTTGATTGGGCATATTCCAGAGAGTTGTGACGACGTTTTTATTAAGGTCCACTGAATTGCCGGGACCCGCGGGGCATACCGCATTCGCTCTTATCGGGCCGAAGTGTGTTACTAAACTTTCGTATGTCATCCTATGCGGCGGGATAAGGCCATCGTAGTATGCACCCAAAATATTAGCTACCGCATCATCGCTCCAAAAAAGGGCGATAGGCATATACCCATTCGCATCGGGATATGTTTTTTCCGTACCATCGTTAAACCTCACCGTAATACCGGTAACCTGGGAACGTGTTCCATTACTCATTGTTTTCTTCCTCCTCTTTATTTTTCTTAAAATTTTTCATTCCTCTCCATGAATTTAAAATTCTATACAAAGTTAATCATACACAATTATTATCTTTTTTTCAAGTCAAAACAAGAGAATTTCTCATTTTTTCAATACCCCTCAGCCTTGAAACGGGAAAAGGAAAACACACGTTTTTTTCCTAAAACTTTTGATTATTTATTTTAGATATACGATATGCGTTAGATTCTTGACGCAGCGATCAACAAAAAAATCAGTTACTGCTCCCATTGTGAATCCATCCGCTTCTACCGCTTCTCCATCGATGGTTTTTATTAACATATAGCTATTCCCTGCGTCTGTAGAGAATATTTCCCTGCCGCTGAAAATACTCCGATAACCATCACATCCCACAAATAAAAAGAAATCCTCCGGGCTGCAACCAGGGAAATTATACTTTAGAAAAACCTGTAAATGATAACCCCGCGCGGAACTTAAACGGTCACCCTTGATACCCATCCCATGCCCAATCCGAAACCAATTGGAAATTGAAATGAAAGGAACCCCTTCAAAAGACGGCGGTTTTAAATTTCCATCCTCGACACAATTAAACGTAGAAGACTCGCAGTTTATACCCTTCTCCGTTTTGGGCAAGAGATCATCGGGGATTTCCGGTTGAACAAGCGTAATGCGCGTCACATTATCCAGGAACCGGGAAGTGTCATGCTCGCGGGGGCAAACAAGATGCAAGCCGACAATGTCTCCCTTGTATTTGTTTTTCAAATAGGAATCCGGGCGCTTGGACGGTTTTAACGGTTCGCGGTGAAAAGCAAGCGTAACCGGAAAAATATCGGTGTTCATCATTAATTCGCCGTAGCTGAACCGGGCCGTTTTTCCATCGAAAGTAGTAAAAACCACTACCATGTCTAATGGCCGGTCAAATGCGTCTGCTTTTGTTTTTAACTCAGCCACACCTTCCATAATATACGTTACCGGGACGCCGGTATAAATGTACGCGCCCATTATTTCACCTTCGGGTGTTATTTCTCCCGTACGAATCCGAGTTTTAGCCAATAAACGAAACGACCGGCTGTCCAGGTGATAGGTTTGTTTGACTTTTCCGTCGATGGTAAGGGAAAGACCGTCCGGGACTTCTCTTTCCAGTGCAACCGGCGTCCCGCCTATAAAAACATCCTTGTTATCGCGGTGAGAGAAAGTTCCCTTGATAAGCCATGCCGCGATGATGCCGCAGACGATCAAAACTGAAAAAACCATGCTTTTTTTTATTTTCATTTTATTTCCTCTTGGTAAGGAACAGGCAGTGCCTGTTCCCTACAATATTAAATATCTATATAAATTATAAAATTTTAACCTGGATACCGCCGTAGATCATTCGGCCTTCCATGGGGTAACCTTCGGATTCATAATAATTGATGTCGAACAGGTTCCTGGCGTTCAAAAATAACGTGATCCTTTCCCCGAAATTTTTGGAAAGTTTCAGATCGACAAGTGTGTACGATTTCAAGGACTTCTCAACGTTTTTACTGTCATAGTAAACCTGTGAGGACACATAACCGACGCCGAGGTTGATTTTAAACCGGTAGGGCAGGCTCAGCAGCAGCGCCGCGTCGATTTTATTTTTCGGACGGTATTGAATATAGGTCAGGCTCTTGTTCGTTTTATCTTCCGAGTGCATAAATGTATAAGCCAGGGACAGGCGTGAATCGGGAAGGAATTGCCATTCGACGCCGGTTTCAATCCCTTTAAAAACAGCCTCATCGATATTAACGTATGGCGTGTCTTTGGACACACGGTTAATCAGGTCTTTCACGTCATTATAGAATCCCACGACGGCAAATGACAATGACGGCATCGGATAATATTCAATTCCCAGTTCGAAAATATTGGATTTCATCGGATCCAGGTTCGGGTTCCCTGACGAAGTGGAAAACAATTCCTTAAGACATGGGAAGCGGGTTTTCCTTGAGGCTGAAAATCGCAGGGATAGGGAGTCGCTAAAATGAACGATACCGGCAATTTGCGGGTTGAAGGAGGTCTCGCTGCGAGACGCGGTGTCTTCTTGAGCGCTTAGAAACATAATATCCAGGGAAGTCCCGTAGGTAAGGGTAAAAAAGCGGGAAGGTTTCCATTCGCCTTCCAGTGGTACTGAGAGTGTATTCATATTACTTTTAAGCCAGACCTGGCCGATGTTGCTTTGTCCCCTGTGAGTGTCATGCCTGAATCGCAGCGCCACTTTGAACAGGTGGATATCTTGCACCCCCAACCGAAAGAACGCATCTCCGCCGTAGGAATAATCTTTGTATGTGTCGGTGAAAGCATTTTTGCCATTTTGGGTTGTATAGGTAATATCGTCGTAGCTGTCCAGGATATTATTAAAGTACTGGTAAAACAGTTTGGTTTTGTAGGATATAGAACCGATGGTATTATGCAGTTCAAAATCCACGACGCCGTCTTTCCAGTCGGTAAAGCGCCAGAATTTGGCTTTGGTATCGCTTTCGTGGTGAGGAATGCCTTTCACCTGGTCCACCAGGTTATAGCTCAGGGCCGCTTTGCCTTCTTTGCCAATATCCCAGCCCAGGCTGATTTTCCCGGACCACACTTTTTTATCGCTATTATCCCGGTGGAATCCATCCTGGTTTTTGGCCAGGGTATAGTCTTTTGAAAGCCGGTAATATTCGCGGTTATCGTATGCCCCGCTTACTAAGTAGCGTATTTTCCCAAACGCACCCTGCAAATATGCGTTGATGTCCGCGGTTTTGCCTTCGCCGAATTGGGTGTTCAGGATGATGCGGTTTGAACCATCGCTTTTTTTGGTGATAATATTGACGACTCCGCCCATGGCGTTGGCGCCGTAAAGAACAGACGATGCGCCTTTTACCACTTCGATCCGTTCGATCGATTCCACGGGGAAGCTGGACAAATCTACCTGGCCATCGTAGGGAGAGGAAAGGGGGATACCGTCCAGCAGGATGGTGACTTCCCGTTGGCTGAAACCGCGGATATAAATATTCGCTTCGCCTTTCCCGCCGGTTTGGACGTAAGTCCCAGGGATTAATTGCAAGGCTTCGGCCACAGTTTTAACGCCCTTTTCTTGGATTTCTTTTGCGTTGATCTGTTGAACCGTCGCGGTATCTTTGATGGCTTCGCCTTCCACCACGATTTCATCGATAAAAGAAGGATGGGTAAACACTTCTGCTTCTTTTTCAATTTTTTTTTGGGGTTCCGTTCCCATCAAGTTAAGGAAGCAGACACCGATGAGGAAAACAAACGATAACATTATACAGTGTTTTTTTGTACAAAATTTATTTTTCATGTAATCTCCTTTGCAAGTTGGCAGGTAATACGGTTTCCTGTACTACCCTATCGGTCGAAGCGCATGGCCCTGGTCGCCTTGGGCTTTAGCGTATTCGACTCGGAGAAGGCAAAATTATACAATATTTTCTCTACCCCGTCAAATCTCTTGAACGCACCCTTTGGGAAGCCGCGGATAAATTGCGAAAAAACCTGGACGCCGGCGAAACATTTTACTTGCTGAAAATATTTTTTTGTCTTATAATTTGCCTGGTTTGCGGAATTTCGCAGGCCAGGCCTATCATATGATTGAACAAGTAGATTCGACATCAGTAAAAGCCCGGCATAAATGGAGGGCAGCTCTCTTCTTTCTTATTGCCTGTATACTCTCGTTTCCCTTGACAGCGACAATGCAGGAGAAGATTCGCTTCGAGCGGATTTCAAGCGAACAAGGACTCTCTCAAAATACCGTATTTACCATATGCCAGGATAAAAAGGGATTCCTCTGGTTGGGAACCGAAGAAGGCCTGAATCGCTATGATGGGTATGATTTCAAAATTTACAAACATAAGACGGATGACCCCCACAGTTTGATCGACAATAAGGTTTGGGCAGTCCTTGAAGATCATGCGGGAGAGTTGTGGGTTGGCACTCCTGGTGGACTCGACCGTTTCGACCGCAACACAGAGAAATTTATCCATGTGAATACTAATAAGATTCGGTACATCTATGAAGATAGAGCAGGGTTATTATGGATGGGAACCTACGGCAATGGACTTATTCGCCTGGACAGGGAAAGAAAAAATATCAATTATTATACAAATACCCCGGGCCAGCTATCCGGTTTATATGACGATTATATAAGAACCATTTATGAAGACAAATCAGGCATATTGTGGATCGGCGCCGAGAAATACGGTCTTTACAAATTTGACCGTGCAATAGAAACTTTTTCCCATTACATACATGACCCAAATGACCCCCAGAGTCTGAGTCACAACTGTGTCAAAGCAATCTTCGAAGACATCCGGGGTGGCCTGTGGATCGGTACCGAAGACGGGCTTAACCGGATGGACCGGGAAAAGGGAGTATTTATCCATTATAAAAACAATCCTCAAGACCAAAATAGTTTGTGTCATAATTATGTACTTTCAATTTTTCAAGATAAAAATGATATAGGCGTATTGTGGATAGGGACCTATGGGGGTGGATTGAGTCGTTTTGACCGGGAGAAAAAGATATTCCTATGCGATCAATATAGGGCCGATACCCCCGGCAGCTTAAGCGATAACAACGTATATGCCATTTACCGGGACAAGGGGGGAATATTATGGTTTGGAACCAACCGCGGACTTAACAAATACGATAAAGGGAAGGAAAAATTTTCTTGTTGGAGCGCGGAACGGGCCGGATCAGCCATCGTAAGCAACAACTGCGTGTGGTCGATTTATAAAGATAGGTCGGGAGTTATTTGGTTCGGGACCGACAGCGGCCTGGCCCAACTGGACAGGGTGACGGGAAAAATGAAACTGTGGTCGCATAATCCCGACAATCCCACGAGCTTAAGTCACAGCAAAGTTATTACAATATATGAAGATCACGCCGGCGTGCTCTGGATCGGCACCGAAGGTGGCGGTCTGAATCGGTTCGACCGGGAAACAGAGACCTTTTCCTGTTATAAAAGTAATCCCGTGGATGACTCCAGCCTGAGCTGTGACGATCTGTTTGCTATCTGTGAAGATAGATTCGGAACGCTGTGGATTGGAACTGCAAAAGGCCTGAACCGGCTGGACAAAGAGGAAGACCGTTTTACCCGCTGGTTAAACGATCCCGAGAACCCCCGCAGCCTGGGCAATGATATGGTGTCATGTATTTTTGAGGGCCATAACGGCGAACTCTGGATTGGAACCAGGGGCGGTCTAAACCGCTTTAACCGTGCCAACGAATCCTTTGATTCCTGGATGAACATCCCGGACAATCCCTCCAGCCTGAGCGACAATCAAATAAACTACATTTACGAAGACAGGGCCGGCGCCCTCTGGATCGGGACCGCCCTGGCGTTGAATAAATTCCACCGGGGAACAAATACCTTCACCCATTATACCACCAAAGACGGTCTTCCCAACGATAAAATTAACGGCATCCTGGAGGACAAAAACGGCTGCCTGTGGCTCAGCACCAATTACGGTATCTCCAGGTTTAATCCTAATGAAGGACAATTCCGGAACTACGATAGCCACGACGGATTGCAAAGTAATGAATTTAACGGCAATTCCTGTTACCGGGCGCCCGATGGAGAAATGTTTTTCGGTGGGGTCAATGGGTTTAATTTCTTCTATCCTCCTGATATAAAAGATAATCCCTATCGCCCCCCCATTGTAATAACCGATTTCCAGTTGTTCAACGAATCCGTCAATATCGATGCCGGCCGGGATACGCCCCTGGAAAAATCCATCCTGGAAACCGAAGAAATAGTACTTTCCCATGAGCACTATTTTTTTGCCTTTAAATTTACAGCCCTGGATTTTACCACCCCCATGAAAAACAAGTATGAATACATGATGAAGGGCCTCGATAAAACCTGGATAAAGAAAAGCGCCGACAACCGTTATGCCTCTTATACCAACCTGGAGCCCGGCGACTATACATTCAAGGTAAGGGGCAGCAACAACGATGGAATTTGGAACGAAGAAGGCGTCCGGATAAAGATTACCATAACGCCCCCTTTCTGGGAGACTCTATGGTTCAAGGGGATTGCAGTACTCTTTTGTCTATTGTTGATATTCGGATTTTTTCAGTATCGCACCCGGCGGCTGAGGCAAAAATTAACGGAGGAACGAAAGGTCCAGGAGATATTGAGAAAGGCCAGGGACCTGGCCGAGTTCCGCCGCGCGGAAATCGAAAAATTGGTCGCCGCCATCTCTTCTTTGCTGATCGCCGTCGATTCCGAAGGGAAAATATTCCAGTGGAATGAAACAGCAGCACAATTTTTCAGTATCGATGAAGCCATGAGCATTGGTAAGCCTTTACTGGAAGTATTAAATGATTGCATAACTCCCGATAAACTGGCAGAAATCATGGAGAAAGGGTTGGCGGACGGTGAAGGGAAACCCTTTAGTAACCTTGAAATCCCCATCGATTTTAATGACAAAGGCGTCCGCCTCCTGTTAGCCGTTATCAATCCTATCCTGGACAGCGACGGTAACCAACTGGGATTTCTGCTGCTGGCGGAAGATATTACCCACCGTAAAGAAGAGGAACGCAGGCGCAATTTATCACAGAGACTGGAATCCCTCGGGCAAATGGCCGGCAACATCGCCCATGAAATAAAAACCCCGCTTCAATTCATCGGGAACAATGGCCAGTTCTTGTGCGACTCCTTTAAAGATATCTCAAAGTTTTACCAGGCCGTGTTTGAGTGCATACTGGAGATCGAGCAATCCGATAAAAAGCAGGCGGCAGAGAAAATCAGGCAAGCCATTGAACGCTGTGATATGGAGTACCACCTCCGGGAAGCCCCTAAAGCCTGCGACCAGGTAGTGGACGGGGTCGCCGCCGTATCTAATGTCATACGATCCATGAAAGAGTACTTCCATCCCGGCAAGGGGGTTATGGAGAAAGCCGACGTCAATAGACTGCTGCGTTCTACCATAGTGATCGTACAAAATGAAATAAAAAAATTACTGGATATCGATATGGATTTTTACCCGGATTTGCCTCAAATCCCCTGTTACCAGGGTGAATTGACCCAGGTGTTTATGAATTTGTTAGGCAATGCCGCGGACGCCATCCAGGAGAGAGAGAACAGGGGGACACCGGGATTAATTAAAATTACTACCACCCTGGAAGGCAACGAAATAGTTATTACCATTACCGACAATGGCTGCGGCATCCCCGACGCCATAAGAGACAATGTGTTTGAACCCTTCTTTACCACCAAAGAAGTAGGTAAAGGGACCGGCCAGGGGCTTCCCATGGCCCATAATATCGTTGAAAAACACAAGGGGAAAATCTACTTTAAAAGCAGGGTCGGCGAAGGGACATCCTTTTATGTCCATTTACCCATTCAAGGAGGTAGTTGATATGAGTGTCAAAAAAATACTTTTTGTCGATGATGAGCAATTCGTACTCGACGGCTTAAGCCGTTTGTTAAGGGAGTATCGGGAGCGGTGGCAATTTAGGCTCGCCCTCAATGGCAAAGAAGCGCTTGAAATTGTCAACAACGACACCATCGACATGATCATATCCGATGTCCGCATGCCGGAGATGAACGGATTGGAGCTGCTGGAGAGGTTGCAGACCGATGAAAAAACCAAAAACATCCCCGTGGTTGTTCTCACCGGCGACCAGGAGCGCTCGTTGAAACGCCAGGCATTGGACCTGGGGGCCGTGGACCTCCTGAATAAACCCATTAATAAAGAAGACCTGGTCTCTCGCATCGACAATGTATTAAAGTTGAAAGAATACCAGGATATCATAATCGAAAAGAAGCGGGCCCTGGAAGAACAGTTGGTGATATCCCAAAAAATGGAATTGGTGGGAGTTATGGCGGCCGGCGCCGTCCATGATCTCAGCAACCTGATCGCCATTATCATCGGTTATTCCAATTTGTTTATCGAAGCAAGTTCCCTCAACCAGGAAGAGGCCCTCAGCATGGAAAGAATCCGCCGCGCCGGCGAGAAAGCTTCGGATGTAGTAGGCCATATCATGAGGTTCTCCAGGCTGGATGATACCAGGACGATGGTGAATATCGGGGACCTGGTGGATGAAATACTTTCTATTTTGGAGGTGACGGTACCAAAGCCTATAAAAATACAATGGAAAAAGCCCCATGAGGCGATTTATTTGAGTGGGAGTGCAATCAAGTACCAACAAGTGGTGATGAATCTCTGTATCAATGCCACCCAGTCCATGGAACCCCTGGGCAAAGGGAAATTAAAAGTGTCGATTCAAAAATTGCCACGGGAAGGAGAGGGGCGTCCTTCGGTACGAATC
This sequence comes from Acidobacteriota bacterium, assembly GCA_030837085.1. Classification (GTDB taxonomy): domain Bacteria; phylum Acidobacteriota; class Aminicenantia; order UBA2199; family UBA2199; genus JAKAGC01. Next base: position 13,545 of record JAUPLE010000019.1, read on the forward strand.
GAAGTAGAGGATACAGGCACAGGCATGGATAATGAAACCATGAAGAAAATCTTCTACCCCTTGTTTACTACCAAAGAACCAGGAAAAGGCACGGGCCTGGGGCTTTTCGTGGTTAAACATATCATCGACCAATACAGTGGAAATATCGAAGTAGTGAGCGAAGTGGGTAAAGGTTCCATTTTCAGGGTTTATTTCCCCCTGGATGAAGGAGTGTAAGGAGAAGCGAGAACTCATGAAAAAAGAGGTAGCAATTATTGGCGCGGGACCAGCAGGCATTGCCGCCGCTATCCAACTCAAAAGAAGCAATATCGATTTCCTTCTTTTCGAGAAGGACCAAGCCGGTGGTTTACTCAAAAATGCGCACCGGGTTGAAAATTATCCCGGTTTTCCCAACGGCATCCCGGGCCCTCAAATGGTTAGCTTGCTCCAGGAACACCTGGAAACCTCGGGCATTATTCCTCTTTATGAAACAGTGACGGCGCTGGAATACCTGGCCGAGGAGCAACTATTTTTAATTACTACCACCTCGTCCGCACATTATTCAAAAGTCGTAATTGTGGCCAGTGGCACTTCTCCCCGAAGGATAAATGCGCTGGATGCCCTACCACTGCCCCTGCGGGAAAATATCTTTTACGAAATATTGCCAATCATAAAGGAGAGAGGAAAACGGGTCCTGATTATCGGTTCCGATGATGAAGCGTTTGATTACGCCTTAAATTTTGGTTCTTATAGTAACGAAGTAATAATCGCCATACCGGGTTCGGCGGCGAAAGCCGTATCCAGGTTAATTGATAACGTAGCGGCGAATCCCCGTATCGTATGCAGTAAAAATGTTGAAATCACTGGGATTACCGCCGGGAATACAAAAAAATTGCGTATTGCTTTTTCCACTCGCGGCGAGAGGACCTCGGGAGAAGTCGATTATTTACTTGTCGTTGCCGGTCGGGAGCCGCAGCGGGTTTTTTATAATCCGCTTTTAATTACCCAGGCAAAGGATTTAAAGAACGCGGGGCGATTCTATGAAATCGGCGATTTAGTCAACGGCAAATACCGCCAGGCCGCAATTGCCTGCGGCGATGGCTTACGGGCGGCCATGAAAATAGCGGCCCAACTTCGACACCCTCTTACTTAGATTAAGATATAGAAGCGGAAAAAGGGCTTGAAATATTTTTCAATTTGTAGTTTAATAATATTATGGAAATTGAATGTATAAAATGCCGTAAAAATAAAGAATATTACTGTAAAGAAGCTTACCGCAGCAGTATCCAGCGCGTGAAACAGGTGTCCCAATGTTTAAAAAAATAGTGATCATCGAAGATGAAGAACAATTAGGCAGGCTTATCCAGGCCTATATAGAACAGCATCATTACCGGGCGATTCTTGTCCGCGACGGCGTCAGCGGATTAAATGTTATCCGCGAACAGGTTCCCGATCTAATCCTGATGGACTTGTTGCTGCCCCGGATGCATGGGTTTGATATCTGCCAATCGGTAAAAAAGGAACAACGATTGCAGCATATTCCAATAATCGTCATGACCGCTGTCTATCGATCGGCCATGGATAAAATGCAAGCCAGGCGATTGGGAGTCGATGAATTCGTGGAAAAACCCCTGAATTTCGATGAACTACTGAAAAAAATCCAGCGGTTAACCGGGACAGAACCCGAACCTGTCGCCACACCCACACCCATACCTACGCCTCAAGCTACACCTCAACCTACACCTCAACCAAAACCTACATCACCACCCCCACCCAAACCTGGAACATTGCCCGAATCAGGTCTTGAGTCCGAAACCGGTCCCCAAAAGGTGGGTACGGATATCTTTGAAAAACATATGCAGGAAATCCAGCAGGATTACGCGGCGCAATTACCGGATAAAATCCAGGAAATGGAAAAATTATGGGCCACTATTAAAAAAGGCAAAGATAATAAAACGCGGGTGCCTTTGTTCCGCACCCTGGCGCACAAGTTAACCGGTTCCGGCGCTACCTTCGGTTTCCCGGAAATCACCAGGGATGCCCAACAATTGGAACTACTCCTGGATATGATTATTGCGGAAGGTGAAGAAACAATAGAAGGCAGGAAAGAGAAGATCGAGACTTTGCTGGATAATTTGCGTCTCCATCCCGCGGTTATGACGGAAAAGCAATTGCGAAAAATGAAGCTGTGAGCACCTGGAGCGGGATTAACTTTTAATATACAATATAAAGGGGGAATAATGGCTGATATAGCACAATTAAAAAAAATAATGTATGTTGAGGATGACCCGGACCTCCGGAAGATTGTAGCGGTAAGCCTGGCAGCGAAGGGGGGTTTTATCGTGCAGGTGTGTGATTCCGGGGAGCAAGCGTTGAAACAGGTAGGGGAATTTCAGCCGGATTTGATCATAATGGATGTAATCATGGAGGAGATGGATGGTCTGGAAACCCTCGGCGAACTGCGCAAATTACCGGAAGCAGAGGCGATACCGGTATTTTTTATGACTTCCAGGGTATTCCCGAAGGATGTGGAGAATTATAAAAAAATAGGGGCTGACGGTGTCATAAAAAAACCGTTTCACCCCTTGACGCTGGCAGACGAAGTAAAGGAACTCTGGAAGCAAATTTAGGATCAGGGGTCAGGCAAAAAGAGCACTCTTATTAGTCAAAAGTTTTTCAGGGGTCCAGGGGGCGGTTTTACAAAAAAGCCCCCTGGGGAAAAGAAAAAGGGACAGGTTAAACAACAACCTGTCCCTTCCATATTTTTAGAAACTAAACGTTAGAAGCATCTAATACGTTGTCAGCGTATGGGTCCACTCGTGGTCGGACGCACTGACGACATATGTAAAAAGAGAAGTC
>JAUPLE010000189.1 GCA_030837085.1 Acidobacteriota bacterium
AACAGCGGCGGTAAATCGCTGAATTGGGTTTCTGTCGCCGATCAATCCTGGATAGCGCTTGATAAAACTTCAGGAAGCGGCGACGCTGTAGTGCAAATTTCCGTATACCCCAGCGGGTTAACAGCGGGAGATTATACCGGCACCATCGCTATTAGCGACTCGGCCGCCGTCAATTCGCCGGACCTGGTGACGGTAAACCTGAAAGTAAAGGCCGCTGCCGATGATTTACCGCCTTTTGGCGAAATGGCTACCCCCGCCGACGGCGCGACTATATATGGAAGCGTCCCTATTACCGGTTGGATATTGGATGATGTTGAAGTAGCGGATGTAAAAATATATTATAATGAAGGGAGTTATGTCGGGACAGCCATATTCGTTGAAGGCGCCAGGTCCGACGTGGCGGCGGCGTATTCCTATTTCCCCAAATACTACCGTGCGGGGTGGGGTTATATGCTCCTCACCAATTCGCTTGCTGACGGCGCTTATACTCTTACGGCCATTGCCACTGACATAAATGGGAAAACCACTTCCTTCGGACCCAAAAGCGTTACCATTGATAACCTTCACTCAGGGAAACCCTTCGGCGCCATCGATACCCCGGCCCAGGGCGACTCCATTTCCGGCAGCGAGTACAAGAATTGGGGTTGGGCATTGACGCCGCAGCCCAACATGATCGCCAAAAACGGCTCCACCATCAAGGTATACATCGACAGTACTTTCAGGGGCGTCCTCAACGGGTATAATGGCCCCAGCGCCGGCATTGCGGCCCTGTTCCCCGGCTTAAAAAACAGCGGCGGCCCCACCGGGTATTTCCAATTCGATACCACCACCTATACCAATGGACTCCATTCGATTTCCTGGATAGTAACCGACGATGGCGGAAATAGCGAAGGCATCGGCTCCCGCTTTTTCTCCATATACAATACAACAGGAGGCGACGCCGCTAAATCACCCGCCAGGGCAACAGGAACAGATTCCTCCAGGGTTGCAATGTCCACGGTTAAAAAGAATTTTAACCCGGGCTCCGACGCACAGCAAAGTGAAATGATCCCCATAGAACAGGCTCAAACCCCATCATTCGTAGAAATCAGAGAATTGCAGCGAATTGAAATTCCAGTGGGGAGCGGAAACCGCAGCGGTTTGAAAGGTTATGTGGCGGTAGGCGACGATAAGGAAACGTTACCCATCGGTTCGACGTTGGATACCGATAACGGCGTCTTCCACTGGCAGCCCGGCCCCGGCTTTTTGGGTGATTTTGAATTGGTATTTACCTGGAATGACAAAAACGGCGACTCCATGTCAAAGACCGTACATGTGCGAGTCGTTCCCCAATTCCCTGTTAACCGTTAATGGTTAACTGATAAAGTTAATTAGTTGATTTAGTTGCATACAGATAAAGGTTATCCGAAAAGACAGGTTGTCTTTTCGGATAACCCCTTTTTAAATGAAATTCCTTTTTAAATTGAAATAAGATAGAAATTGACATGACTGCTGCGAAAGAGTATCGAAAAGTACTGTTGTTGAAAGTTCCTCATTGTGTGCATCCGGACGCCATCCCTGAGAATGACAGTTTCCGGTTAAAGCATACCTTCCGGCCCATCCCGTCCTTCGGGTTAGCGGCGCTCTGTGCATTCCTCGAAAAGCACAACACCTTCGGCTATGATATCAAAGCCGTGGATATTAACATCGAAGCCTATAAAAAACCCGGCGTTCCTATTGATATTTACGATTACTCCGCGTTGATGGAAGAGGAAATCAAGAAAAGGGAATATGATGTGTTGGGTATTTCCGTTATGTTCGTGTTTAACATACGCTGGCTGTACCATGCCGTTGCTCTTTCGCGGAAATACCACCCCCAGGCTAAAATTATCGTTGGGGGGGGCTACTCTACTATTTTCCCTGAGAAATGCCTGAAAGACCTGGAAGTGGATACTGTGGTTATCGGCGAGGGCGAAACCTCCCTGGTGCATGTCTTAAACCGCTATAATCAATTCAGCGACCCGGCCTTCGAAGCGAAATTCCCTTTTAACGGTTACGGCGAAACAGACGGCCAGGGAAATATCCGGGTTGTACCGCTGACGCATTTCATCGACATGAACGACGTCCCGGCAGCGGCCTGGGAATACCTGGATGTGGAAAAATATTTTAAGAACAGCGGGGACCGCATGCTGGCCATCGAGGGGGTCAGGGGCTGTCCCTATCATTGCACTTTTTGTAACACGCAACTGTCCTGGGGCTATAAACTGCGTTATAAGAACGTGGATACGTTGATCGCCGAAATGCTGGACCTGGATATAAAATTCCATGCACAATTGCATTTTATCGATGATAACCGTTCCATTAACCGGCAGTGGATGATGGACTTCTTGCACAAAATACTGGAGAATCATATCGAATTGGAACCCGTGCCTTCCAGTTTCCATGCCCATCACCTGGATGAAGAGATGCTGGACCTCTTGAAAAAAGGGGGCATCAAAACGGTTGGAATTGCCGTGGAAACGGGTTCACCGGAAATGCAGAAATGCTTGAAAAAGAACCTGGATTTCGATAAAGTAAGGGAAGTCGTCCGCTTGATAAAATCAAAAGGATTGCGGGTGCATGTCAATTATTTATTTGGCTTTCCCCATGAAACCCTGGCCCAGGTCAAGGAGACGTTGGCCATTGCCCGCGAGCTTAAGGCGCATTCCAACCAGTTCTTGATCCTGGTGCCTTATCCCGGTACGGAACTTTACAAACAGGCCCAGGAGGATAAGTTATTGGTGTTCGAGGAGAACGACCTGGACAATTTCGAGCCCCGGCGTTCCAATTATCTTTATTCCGATGAATGGACGGCCGCTCAGCTCGAAGAGATCATCTACGACGCCAATATCGAGCTGAATTTCCTGGATAATGCGTCGTTGTATATCCCGGAACAGTGGGATATTTTCAGGGAATTTTGTGAAAAACTTCTCTTGCGTATCCCGGGGCATATCGCTTCTTACCTGGTGGTGGCTTACATTTATAAAATGCAGGGAGATATAGCCAATTATGAAAAGTTTTATCAAGGAGCCATTGAGAGTTTCAAAGATCAAGGAACTTATGAAACCTTTTACCGGTATCTGGCGTTGAATCATAATCCCATCATACAGGATTTTAACGAATACTGCCGGGAGAAGGGCATCGAGATAAAAACCATAGGGGGTCACAGTGCTGGATGATAAAGTTATATTAATTACCGGCGGCACCGGTTCTTTTGGCCACAAGTTTACGGAAAGAATTTTTAAGAGGTTTAATCCCAGGAAATTGATCATTTATTCGCGGGATGAGTACAAGCAGTATTTAATGCAGAAGCGGTACGAGCCATGGCTAAAGCGGATGCGTTTCCAGATCGGCGATGTCAGGGACCAGGACCGGCTTTGCCGGTCGTTCGAGGGAGTGGACGTGGTGATTCACGCCGCCGCCTTAAAGCATGTCCCGGCCATGGAGTACAACCCCATCGAAGCGGTAAAGACCAACATTCACGGCGCGGAGAATGTCATCAACGCCGCATTGGACCGGGGAGTTAAAAAGGTAATTGCCCTTTCCACGGACAAAGGGGTATATCCTGTCAATTTATACGGCGCCACCAAGATGGTTTCCGATAAATTATTTGTTCATGCCAATGCCTACCGCGGGTTGAAAGACATTGCCTTCAGTGTGGTCAGGTATGGGAATGTAGCTGGCAGCCGCGGATCTGTGATTCCTTATTTTAAGTCTTTGCTGGAAAAGGGTGAGAAGAAACTGCCCATTACCGATCCGCGTATGACCCGGTTCTGGATCAGTTTGGATGAAGGGGTTGATTTGGTGTTTGAAGCGATTGAAAAATCCAAAGGCACTGAAGTTTATGTGGCCAAGATTCCTTCGTTTAAGGTAGTGGACCTGGCGCGGGCCATGGCGCCGGACGCCGAATTAAATGATGTGGGAATGAGGGCCGGCGAGAAACTCCACGAGATCATGATTACCGAAGAAGACTCCCGTAAGGCGTATGATTTTGGCGATTATTATATCATCTATCCCCAGGTAGATTGGTGGGATGTCAACCGCCATTTTAGCCCGGGAGGGCAACCGGTTCCCAGTGGCTTTAGATATTCATCCGACGCCAATGATAAATGGTTGACCGTCGAGCAGATGCGGGAATTGGTAACAAAGATCGATATTGTCTATTAATCCTATAATAAACCACTTAAACCCAGTATAATTCGAATCGACAAGCCTGTAAATGATGACATATTCCTTTACGCATTTCCCCCTTCACTTTCTCCAACGGTAATTCGCTGCTCGTAGTAGGCTGAAGAAGCGTTATGTGGTATTCCTGTGGGCCGTGTTAATTTTAACTGCCATATTGGCAGACCGGCCGGGATTTTTATTAATACCCGGCCGCCTTTATAGGTAATGACCACTTTGCCGTCATTGCTAAATTCGAAATCCAGTCCCGGCGGGATATCCAGCAAGGAATCGTTTTTTAAACGGCCCGGTCCGGTTATCACCGAGATGTGAAGGTAATCTTCTTCGGCATCCGGTTTGAGGGGAATCATGACGGACCCGTTATGGCTGATCAGGTGGGCGCCCCGGCTGGCATGATGGTAAACGCTGATGGCCCTTTTCTCAACGATCAACTTATTTTCTACCATAATGTTGCCCGTGTCCGTCATATTATTCCCTGTTATTCGACATCATCTCCTTTTTACTTCCCGGCCTGCGGTCGTGTGTCGTGAGACACTCATGGCTTTGGTACATATCCTTCATCACTTCCGACGGTTATATTGGTGTTTCCCGCGGCTTCCTTCAACGCAAATATCGAAACGAAAAAGAATCTGGCTATTCCCACTATAAACTGGAGTACTTTCCAGGCCAACTCAATGGGTAACAGCAATAACCTAATCGGCCATATGTTTAATTGCTTTGTAAGCCGGGATATAAGGACCGTTTTTGAAGAGAGTAAACAACTTCTTTGACTGATGGTATAGCCGTTTTCATTCATATTAACATTGAAATTGAACGCTTTATGCGATTCTAAATTGATATAGAATTTGAAGGCTTTGTCGCCTATTATAAATGGTGAGCATGGATCCCGAAAAAACGCTTCATTATCCTTATCAACTAACTTGATTTCCAGGGGCTGATTGTCATTGATAACGAATTGTCCCACATTGGGGGAGTGAATGATTTGATTCCCGGGTACCAGAACCCCATTGATACGAGAATCGGTCCTCTCATCTTTAAAATTTTTTCTTACATTAACATGATTTGTACTCATCTTATCCTCCTCTATTTTATCTTAGTAACTCATATATTGTATTGTTACTTTCTATTTCATACCATCCGGTATGCCATTATTATAATATAAATTTAAAATCCCGGCTTGTACTCTGCATTCAAAAAGGCTATAAATATCCATTCATGGGAGAAAAGGCTTATCAAACCTTGCTTTCTTGATGATACTGGGAGGGCAGGCAGTTGTATTTCTTCTTGAAACATTTGGTGAAATAGGCGGCGCTGGAGAAACCGACTTCAAATGCCACTTCAAGAACGCTGCCGAATTTTTCTTCCAGTAATCGCGCACCGCGCTTGAGTCTGTAAGAGCGTATAAAATCGGTGGGCGATTCACCGGATAAGGCCTGGATTTTCCGGTACAGGGTGGGTTGGCTCATGGCCATTTTTTCACATAATTGTTCGATGTTGAAATCGGGGTCCGATATGTTCTTTTTTATTACCTCTTTTAGCCGGGCGATGAATTCTTTGTCGATCTTCGATACGGGGATTTTAACCGGGTGCTGCATCATGTCGCGGTCCAAAACCTGCTGCAAATGCCGGCGCAATTCAATGAGGTTTTTGATACGGGCGCTTAATATCCTGGTGCTGAAGGGCTTGGTGACATAATCGTCGGCCCCGGTTTCCAGTCCTTCCAGGACATCCTCTTCCCCGGCTTTGGCCGTGAGCAGGATGATCGGAATATGGCTGGTGTCGATACGGTTTTTTAAGACCCGGCACAATTCAAAGCCGTCTGTTTCGGGCATCATGATGTCGCTGACAATGAGGTCGGGGATGACTTCCTGCGCTCTTTGTATTCCCTCTTTGCCGTCTTTGGCTTCCACCACATGGTAAGTCGGTTCCAGGGAACTCCTGATATAGGCCCTGGTATCGGCGCTGTCTTCCACCACCAGGATGATATTTTTCCCCGGGTCTTCGCTGTGGCAAGGTTCTTGTGGGGAAACCTCCCCGGCGTTTTCGCTTTCCTCCTGTATTTCCATCATTTTGATTTTTTCGGTGATTGCCGACCCCGCGGCGCTGCCGGGAGTTTGAACAAGTTGACCGGTTTGCGCGCCCAGGGGCAGATGAATGATGAATTCTGATCCTTTGCCTTCGATACTGTGCACATCGATCCTGCCGTTATGCAGTTCCACCAACTCCCGGGCAATGGTAAGCCCGATGCCGGACCCTTTGCGGTGATGTTCATAGGTGCTGTCGGCCTGGTAAAAACGGTCGAAAATATGTCCCAATTGTTCCCTGGATATACCGGGGCCGGTATCCCGCACCGAAAGGGCCACGGACCCGGAAGGAAATTCCGCCCCCGGCTCGGCCCGCTTCACTGCGACGGTAATTTTCCCACCCGCGGGAGTAAACTTAACGGCATTGGATAATAGATTAAAGATCACATCCTCCATTTTCCCGGCATCGATATTGACGATGATCTCCTCTTCTGCAAATTCCAACGATAACACCAGTTGTTGTTTGACGGTCACCGGTTCAAAGGATTCCACGATACCTTTTAAAAAAGGAATGATGTTTTGTAAGGATGCTTCCAATATCATCTTGCCGCTCTCAATTTTGGAGAGTTCCAGCAGTTGGTTGATGAGATTGAGCAGCCGTTGGGAATTGCGCAGCATCAGGCCCAGTTTTTGCTTTTGCCGGGTTTCGTTTTCCCGCGTTTCCAGTCCGGCCATCATTTCTTCCAGGGGGCCCATGATCAATGTCAGCGGCGTACGGAACTCATGGGAAATATTGGCAAAGAAACGGGTTTTCACTTTATCCATTTCAGTGAGTTTCTCGGATTGCTCTTTAAGCTGTCCTGTTTGCTGTTCCAGTTGGCGGTTCTTCCGGTTGATTTCCCTGGTACGATCTTCGACGACTTGTTCCAACCGTTCTTTTTCCCGTTTAAGTTTCCCGGAGCGCCATTTGATAATATAGAACATGGCCATGAAAGCCAGACCGGCATAAAATAAATAAGCCCACCAGGTTTTATACAAGGGAGGTAAAATTTTAAAACGGAACAATGCTTCCCGGCCCTTATCCCTGTATACGTTCTCCGCCTGTACCCGGAAAATATACGGGCCGGGATCAAGGTTGGTATAATCTTTCCTGGTATCCGCCGTTGGTTCGGACCACTGCCGGTCGTATTCTTCCAGGAATGTTCGATACAAGGTCATTTTTTCATCCTCATAAAAAGGGGCGGCGAATTGAATGCTGAAATTTCTATTTTTAAATTTGAATACAGCGGCAGGGGGAGCGGCGGCTCTGTCCTGGTGGGTTTGGGAAAGATAACCGTCAAAAAAGAGTTCCCCATTCACCATGACGCTGCGGATAAGGGTATGAAACTCCCGGAGGTATTCTTTTTTGACGGTTTCATCGTAACGAATGAGCCCGTCGTTCCCGGCAAACCACACGGCATCCGCTTTGGGGTCGGGATAAATCATATTTACCTGGGCAGAGGGTATCCTGAGAAAAGGCCTGTCGTTAAATAAGAAGGTTCCATCCGCTTGAGGGATGGCTTCGATATTTCGATATTTCGAATGAAGCCAGATGTGTTTATCCGCATCTTCCACAATACGGAAAACGCCCTTACCACCGCCGCCGGCATACTCTTCACCGAAGGTAAGGTCGGAGATCAGCTTATCGGTTTTTTCTTCGAACCGGTATATGCCATTTATCGTCGCAAACATCACATGCCCGGCGGCAAAAAACACATGAATTTCTTCGAGGTTTAGTTCCCCGGGGGCGTCGTACTTAGTCACCACAGGATTATTAAGGGTACTGCCCCCGGGAAAAACAACTTTTAACGCACCCTCGGTTAATGTACCCAACCACAAATTTCCTTCCCGGTCTTCGGCGATGGAGTGGATTTCACGATCGATGGTTTCGAATGAAGGTTCCGGTTTCCACTGGGGGGAGGCAGCAGCGGTCCCGGACCTGTACAGGGAAGCCAGGCCCCTATTGGTTCCTATCCAGATTCGTTTCTCATCGTTGGGGGAGACATAGAGAATAAAAGAAGGGTCCCTGGTAATCTGCAGCGGTTTTTCTTTATCCACCGAGAACACGCCGTTTTTGGTAGCCGCCAGCAAGCAATCGCCGGTGGAAAGGAAGTACCTACACTCCTGGTTTATACCCGGGATGGGATGGAATTGGCCGGCGCCGTCCAGGTAAAATATCCCGTCGGTGGTTCCAGCATATACTTTTCCCCCAGGCTCATTTACGGCCACTGCCAGGACCATCCTTGCCAGGCCGGAGCGGTCGTCGTATAGGGTAAAAGGTGAGGCGTGTTCGATTTTGGCGATGCCTTTTTCCTGGGCCAGCCACAGGTTCCCCTGGGTATCCTCGTAGACGAATTTCAGTAAATCTTCCTGTAGCCCGTGGGTCCTGTTATAGTATCGCTTTACCCGGCCCTGGGGGTTCATGATGATCAACCCGCCAAATTTAGTGGCCAGGGCATAATCCCCGCAGCGCAGCCGGATGCCGTGGGCCAAACTGGTTCTCTTTAGATAGTCGCCGGCCTCGCTTTCAAAGGGCTTAAAACTCATTGTCTCGTCGTAAAGGTATAGCCCAAAGGACTCGGTACCGATGAGCATTTTCCCTTCCGGGTACGGCGCCAGCATAAAGACTTTTTTGTCGGCAAAGATTTCGCCGCCGGGTATTAATGCTAATGTATCGCCTTTTAATTGCATGAGTCCTACGTTATTTTTAATGATGAATAATTTTCCCCCGCAATCGAACGAATGCCTAAAACGATGGTTGCCGTCTGTCCCGGCAATCACCTTGATCGCCCCGGATTGCAAGCGGAATAGGTAATAATAGGTCCTGTAGTATATTCCATCTTCCAGGACATGGATGCGCATGACCTCGTCAAAGTTTTGGAAATCTTTTTCAAGCTGACCGAGGAGGGATTTATATTCTAAAGTGCCTTTGCCGTCGGCGTCGAGGGCCAGGAACCCAAGCTCATTTTTCCCACCGATATATATGGCGCCGGTGCTGTCATCCACTGCCAGGGAGCGAACCGTCAGATTGGGAATAGTAATCGTCCGCCAGGATACCCCATCGAATTCCAGTAACGCACCCTGGTTGCCTACATAGATACAGCCCCGTTTATCCTGCACGATCGACCAGTTCTGGGGATTCCACTTATACTCCCTGGCTGAATAGTTTTTCATATATTTAGCGCCGGTATCTTGAGGGAATATGTTTAAAGAGAGGCAAAAAAGAAATCCGGCCAATAAATTTAGAATGAAAACGGTTTTTAAATTCCTGCCGCGCCGCCTACCGCTCCAGTTGTGATATTTGGTCATTATGCCTATTCCCTTAATCGTTTCCATCCTTTAATTGGCTTTGAACGATCAAATCACAGGATATCATAATCCGGGAAAAAGTACAAGATTTAAATCCACTATCGGGAATGTATCATTTCATGAAAATTGATAAAACAGTGGTTTGATATTTTTTCCGCAAAAAAGTATAATACCCATCCTGAATAAGAATAAGGATATTCTAAATGCCCGGATGCAACAAAGACAAAAGATTTACCTGTAATTGGATATTTAATATCCTGGTCGTTCTATGCGATGGCAAAGTGGTTTGTGGATGCGCCGACCCTTTCGGTGAAAGACCCCTTGGACATCTTTCTGAGAATAGTATCTATGAAATATGGAATTCGGAAAAAGTCAAACGGATACGAAAGGAATTGAATGAAGGTCTTTCCTGTTTCTGCGATCCCTGCGGCTTGAAACGATTCTTAAGTGAAAACGAAGCGCTCCCGCAGGGGCCGGAACAGGTGGAAATGCTGCCCAGGATGTTTTTCGAACCGACGGTGTTGTGCAACCTGGCCTGTTTCAAAGCTGTTTGTCACAGGGATTCCGGTATCCTAAATACCAGGACCAGGAAAAGTTTCCCCCTTGAGGAGTTTAAATCCTTGATGGACCAGGTGGGGAAAAATCTAAACCGGCTTGATTTCTTTAATTACGGCGATCCTTTTGTGCATCCCCAGGCCCCCGAGATGATTGCTTATGTAAAGGAGAAATATCCGCATATCTATGTTTATACCAGCACCAACGGCCTAATGTTGACTGATGAAAAAATAAAACAGATCGTCCATTCGGGATTGGACGAGATTACGTTTTCAGTGGACGGCGTGGACCAGGAAACGTATGCCCGCTACCGGCAGGGCGGTGATTTCAACAAAGCCCTGGACATTATGGCAAAATTCGTGACCGAAAGAAATAAACTGGGTAGAGAGGTCCCTTTTATTAATTGGCGATATATCCTGTTCAAATGGAACGAATCGAACTCCCAGTTAAGGCGGGCCAGGAAATTGGCCGCGAAGATCGGCGTGGACCGTTTCACGTGGGAAATCACAGATCACCCGGCGGAAGCGAAGTCGGGAAAATACCAGGCTGGCACGAAATACTGGAAAAAGATTTTTTATGAAGTCTGGGACACCAACCAGTTGGGGAATGGGATAAAGAATAAGCGGTTTATTGCTAAAATCAAGGTTTTGGCCAATGATATTCCCATGAATGACGGGGGTGAACCTATCCATGTAAAGGTTAAGGTAAAAAATATGGGGGGCGCTTTGTGGCGGAAAGCAACCTGGTCAGGTAGGCGGTATGTCCGGTTGGGTGTGCAATTGTATGATAAGAGTAAGAATCTTTTGGATGGGAATTATTCGCGGGTGTTTTTGAATAGGGATTTGGCCTATAAAGATAAGGATGTGTTGACGTTTGCGTTGCCGCCGCTTAAGGAGGCGGGGGAGTATCGTTTGAAATTTGATATGGTAATGGAATATAAAGACTGGTGTGCCTGGTTTGAGACCGGGGGTTCCCAGGAGGTGTGGGTCAGGATCTTTAATAATTATTAATTGTTAATTCAGCCTATTTCAATTTTATTCTTTTCACAAGAAAATAAAAAAAATTTTTTTATTGACAAACCGATTTGAATTTGTCAAAATTCATGTTTCGAATCGTTCAAAAATGGGCATAAGTTTCATACAATTGTATCGCGTAAGGAGGTACGACTAACATGAAAACTTTCAAAACTTTTCTTATATACGAGATTAAACAATTCTTTTGTTTACGGAACTCCATTATCATTGTGATGATGCTGGTCCTGTCCTTGATCTTTATCCAGGTGGGGGTTGCACGCTTCAAGAGCGCCCTGGACAAAAAACAAAAATTCCGGGGCATTGAAAAACAGAAGGTCGAAAAATGTATTACCTATACCCAGTACGGGGCATATGTCGCCAGGTATTTGTTTATACCTGATTCGCTGTCCATATTATTTACAAATTCCGGGGTAATTAAGGATATGGAAGGGTTTGTGGATTCCGGCGAGCGGCAAAATATATACATGCCGCTGCTGGGAAAAAATCTCTTCGCCGCCAACAGGAAATGGCCGGTGGATTTTGCCGGGATGATTCTCTTTTTCGGTAGTTTACTGGCGCTGCTTTACGGGATCGATTCCCTCTCCGATAAAGAGTATCTGAGGTTCCTGGAAACGCTGGTGGGCCCAAAACAGGTCTTTGGCTTCATGATAGCGGCCAGGTTGCTCCTGCTGCTGTTGTTATTCCTGGCGGTTTTCGCCTGTGGGTTGGGGGCGGTTACCCTTAACGGGATTGCGTTGGCCATCGACGGTTACAGTCTTTTTTATTGCCTGGTAATGCTTATTGCCGCGGCCGGTTTTTTTGCCGTCGGCCTACTGTTCGGTACGCTTAAATTTAAGAACGACGGGGTTCATTACGCCCTTTGCTGCTGGTTTGTTCTTCTTTTTGTCATTCCCATTCCCATTGATTTCTGGGCAGAAGAAAAAGCCAATGAGATCGTATCGATTTATGAATTGGAAATGGAAAAATTGAACATCGTTATGGATTTCGAAAAACCGGCCATTGCCGAAGCCTGGACCTTTAACTATGGGAAAACGCCGTCCGATCGGGACAGGGAATTGGTATCGAGCTACCGGGAAAATGATTTTAAGAAAATCCAGGCGCTGGAGGAGAATTTGAAAAAGCAAATGCAGGAAAGTATTTCGCGTTATCACCGGCTCGCCATGTTGACCCCGGCCGGGTTTTATTTTTCCGTGTGCACTGAAGCCGGCAGCGCCGGGTATAAAAACGCCATTGATTATTCCGACTATGTGCGGCGATTAAGAAGCGAATTCGTCCGGTTTCACATTACTAAGATTTACTCTGAGAATTCTTCCACTGCCGTACCTTTTGTCAAGGGTGAACAGGATGTGTATATTGCCCGGCCGCGCCTACCCGGGTATTACGCCTGGGGATTGCTGCTCAATGTCCTTTATATCGGCCTGTTTATAAGGGCCGCTCATTGCCGGCATAAAAAAACTTTAGTTGTCTGCGCCGGCGACGCCAGGCCGGCAAAAGCAGCCGCTTCCGCTTCCACTTGCACTTCACATACATTAAAATTGGCAAAAGGCGATTTTAAAGTCTGGGATGTAAGGGGCGACTTCTTCAGGAGTCAATTATACAACTTACTTTCCGGTAAGTCCCCCGCCGCCGCGGGCAATGAACCGGGACTGCAAATGACCATTGACGACCGCCCCCTGGGTATCACGGCCGCCGGTAAGCAAAAGGAAAATTTTCTCTATTTATGCCATGTATCGGATTTACCGGGCAAGGTTAGAGCCGGGAATTTCCTGTCCTTTTGCGCCGGTTTGATGAAGACGCCCGAAGGCAGCGCCGGTGTTCGCCAGGCCCTGCTTAATAAAAATATTAATCGCCGCAAAAAGATAAAGCGCCTCAGTGAAGAGGAACTGGCCGGGCTCCTGGTTTGCCTGCTGGAATTGAAAACCTTTGATATCTACCTGGTCAATGATATCGCCAGGGGTATGAGCCCCGAATTTGCCCGTCAGGTAAAGGAAAAATTCGAGGCATTAGCCGCCGCCGGTTCCACCATACTTTTTATCAATACGACGGGTCAATACTGGTTGAGGAAAAACGCCTCTTCCCGCTGCTTCATCGAATTGCCCGTCTGGGGTAAGGTGGTTGACAGCCTGGTTGAAAAATAATTCCTGTAAGGCTTTACATTTTTAAGATTTTCGCTATAATATAAAGCATGTACAGTGGTCATAAAATTACAAGAGATCCAGGGCGTAAAAAATGGCAATATATGACTTAACGGCATTTGGAGAACGGTTGAGGCTGATTCGAAAATCATTATTCTTTTCCCAAACCGAACTGGCCGAAAAACTCGACCTATCCCGGAGCTTTATCTCCGAAGTGGAAAGCGGTTCGGTCAGGTGCGGGTACGACCTTATTTTCAAAATGGCGGAACTTTTTAACGTCAACCTTTATTATCTGATACGCGGCGAAGGCGACATGTTCGGCTTCAAAATTCCCGTGCCGTCCCTGGGCGGGAAACAGGTCGGCGATCCCATCGAATCCATCCCCGAATTGATCTGGTACCTCGAACGTTCGGCGCTCATGCGTTATAACCTCCTGTTCGCCGCCACCCGCCTTCTCCTGGATGAAGAAGAACGCATCGCCAAAGAAATCGAAAAATTCGACGCGAAAACCAAAAGGGAGGAACATGAAGATGAAACTGCGGTTTAAATCGACCATTTACCGTGTACCTCAGCTTGAATCATATTTTGACGATTACGCCGTATAAACCGGAAACGATCGAGCCGGAACCAAAAAGGTTTGACTCGTCGGGAAATCACAAATTACAAACCACAACCGGGCGGACACGGAAACAAGGCGGGCCGCCCCTACGTAATTTTGATCCCTGATCCCTGATCCCTCACCCCATACC
>JAUPLE010000190.1 GCA_030837085.1 Acidobacteriota bacterium
ATAAAATTATCGATTCCACGCTGATGATCGAACGGCTGCTGGAAGACATTCTCAAGTTTGTCCGGGAACAAAAACTGGAATTAAAATTAGCAAAGCACACGCCGGAAAATGTAGTCCAGGCTGCAATAATGTACCTGGAACCGGTAATTAAATCGAAATCCATCCACATCGCCATAGAAATGGAAAAAGGACTCATGGTGCAGTGCGATATAGACCGTCTCAGCCGCGCCATTATGAACCTGGTAAAAAACAGCATTGAAATCTCCCGCCCCGGCGATACCATTACCTTAAGAACTTTTAAAGAGAAAAACACAATTGTTTTTGCCGTCAAAGACATGGGACCCGGGATCCCGGTCAGTATTCGCGCCACCATTTTCGAGCCCTTTACCACCGCAGACAAAAGGAAAGGAACAGGCCTTGGGCTTTTCATTGCCAGGAGTATCACAGAAGCCCACAACGGTGTTATCAGTTTTGAGACCGGCGCCTCCGGCGCCGAATTCTTCATCAAAATCCCGGCGTAGAATATAGATTCCTTCGGAGACCAGGGGGCCTTTTTATAAAAAGGCCCCCTGGACCCTCCAAAAATTTTTATTAAGTGCGTACTAAAACTACCAAAAGTTTTAGGAGGTGTCGGAACCACGCCCTCCGTGAGGGCTTTTTTAAAAGAGTTCTGACAAATTGTAGTTTAATTCAAAGCTAATTTAGCCTTGAAAATTCAAAAGAAAATATATATAATAGCTTATCATCCGTAAACAGCACACCGCCGTTCGGTTGATAGGAACAATATGAAAAACACAAAGATCGTAATCCACGGGAAAAAGAAGCTATGCGGCAGCGTGAAAATATCCGGCGCAAAAAACGCCGCCCTTCCCCAACTGGCTGCCTCACTTTTAACCACCAGTGAAGTCCATTTCCAAAGCGTCCCCCAAGTAGAAGACGTCAAAGTCATGTTCCACGCCCTCAAAAACCTGGGCGCTGAAGGAATATTCGATGCCGATACCGTTTATATCCAGGTCCCGGAATTAAAATCTACGGAAATCCCCCCCGAAATCGGTAAAACTTCGCGCGCCTCTATCCTCATCCTCGGCCCACTGGTGGCCAGGAACGGTTACGCCAAAGTATCCAGGCCCGGCGGCTGCCCCATCGGCGACCGCAAAATCGATTTCCATCTCCAGGGACTCGGGCAAATGGGCGTAACAATCCAGGAGACTCCCGACTATATCATTGCCAAAGCCGATAACGGATTACATGCCATCGATTACACATTTCCCAACAAAACCGTGACCGGCACCGAGAACCTTTTAATGGCCGCTGCCCTGGCCCAGGGTAAAACCATATTAAGAAATTGTGCGCTGGAACCGGAAGTGGGGGACCTGATCGATCTACTCACCACCATGGGTTCCCATATCCAGGGAAAAAATACCGAAACCCTGACTATCGCCGGGCAAAATCGCTTAAACGGCGCAAGACATACCCTCATCCCGGACCGCATCGAAATGGGAACATACGTCATTGCCGCCAGCTTGAAAGGCAATAATGAAATTATGATAGAGAACGCCATCCCTGAATACATCGACGGACTCCTGTCCGTATTAACTCAAATAGGGATCGAAGTCGCCGCCTGGGATGGCAAAATAACCGTTCGCACCCGAGGCCCCTTATGCCCAGTGGAAATCGAAACCCTCCCCTATCCCGGCTATCCCACGGACCTGCAAGCCCAATTGACTACCCTGTTAACCCAGGCGCAAGGCGTCTCCAAAATAAAAGAAAACATATTCAATAACCGCTTTCAACATGCGGATGAGTTAAATAAACTCGGCGCCAATATTGAAGTCGACAGGGATATCGCCATAATTAGAGGGAAAACCCCTTTAAACGGCCGAACCATTCGGGCCACCGATTTACGCGCTTCGGCAGCTTTAGTACTGGCCGGGTTGATCGCCGATGGCCAGACCGTCGTAGAAAATGCGTATCAATTACTGCGCGGCTATGAAAACATGCCCCAGAAATTACGGCAATTGGGCGCGGATATAACCCTAATTGATGAATAAAATAAATCGCGACACAAAGGAGTAACCATTGAGTAATTGTATCTTTTGCAAAATAGCCCAGGGCGAAAGCCATAAAGAATTTCTCTTTGAAGATGATCGCGTCGTCGTTTTCAGGGACCTCTATCCCCAGGCGCCCGTCCATATCCTGGCTATCCCCCGGGCCCACTTCCATTCAATTAAAGAAGTCGAAGACGAAACCCTGGTGGGGCGCCTGTTTACCGCGGCCAAGAAGGCAGCGGAAAAACTGGGAATAAAAGATTACAGGATGGTCATCAATACCGGCCCACAGGCAGGACAATCCGTTTTCCATCTCCATTTACACCTCCTGGGCGGGCGGTACATGGCCTGGCCCCCTGGATGATAAAATATTAAAAACAATGAAAAAAAAACAAGGCCCACAGAATACACGGACTGTGTGTTCCGTGGGCTTTATTAAATACAGGAGATCACAATGAAAATTACATGGATAGGACATTCAGCGGTAAAATTAGAAGGCAGTAAAACCGTTTTCATCGACCCCTTTATAACCGGGAATCCCGTTGCCACCATAGGGCTCGATAAAATAACAAAGGCCGATGTCGTGGTGGTCACCCATGATCACGGCGATCACCTCGGGGACGGTTTCGCCATTTGCAAGAAGACCGGCGCCACCCTCGTGGCCATCTATGAAATCGCGGAAGCAGCCGCCCAACAAGGCGCCAAAGCCGAAGGCATGAATGTCGGCGGCAGCGTCAATGTCGGTGGTGTAACCGTTTCCCTGGTGCCCGCGTTTCACACCGGCGGCCTCGGTGGAACTGCCGTCGGCGCGGTCGTAGAAATGGACGGCAAGAAAGTCTACCACGCCGGCGATACCGGTCTTACCATGGAAATGCAATTAATCGGCGAAATGTATACCCCGGATATCGCTTTTTTACCCATTGACGGCAGGTTTAACATGGGCCCCAGGCTGGCCGCCAAAGCAGTCGAATTGTTGAAAGTCCCTAAAACAATCCCCATTCATTACGATACGTTCCCGCTGGTTCATAGTTCCCCCGAAGAATTCAAGAAGTTGGTGGGCAATAAAAGCCAGGTCATGATCCTGAAACCAGGGGAGACCGTCGAAATATAAAAAACCACGCCAATGCCGTATATAATCGATGGAAACAATTTAGTGGGCAGCGCCCCGGACATTTCCCACGGCGACCCCGAAGCAAAAACCAAAATTCTCTACCTGGTGGGGAAATTCCAGGAAGATAAAAATTGTAATATAGTCGTCATTTTCGACGGCGAGCCGCAACACGGGGTCAGGCGGGAGGAGTTATCTTCCAGGTTTTCCGTACTGTATCCCAGGTTCGGCAACACCGCCGATGATGAAATACGGGAGATACTGGACGGTTTTAATAATTGCAAAGATGTCGTGCTGGTCAGTTCGGACAGGGCCTTGAAAACAATGGCCAGGGAAAAAGGCGCCAGGACCGTAAATTCCATCGAATTTTATTACGAGTTAAAGCGGTATTCCCATATCCGCGGGAAAAAAGAAGCCTCACAGAAACGCATCGACGCCGAATTGTCCGATAGAGAAATAGACCTCTGGATGAAAATCTTCAATGACTCTTAAATTTTCCATAATCGGCGCCGGGAACCTCGGAACCCGGTTGATTCATGCCCTGCTCAATTGTCCCGCCGGCAGCAGCGGTGGAGGGAGCAGCGGCGTGCGATATGAATTAAAGTACCTCTATAAAAAATCAAAATACGGATATTATTCCTCTTCTGTAATAAATGATATCGAACCATTGGTGCAGGAGTCCGATATCATCTTCATAAGTACCCAGGAATCCAAAATAAAGGCGGCGGCCCAGGAAGCCGCCGCCACCAATCCCGCCGGGAAAATCTTTTTCCATACCTCCAATTGTCTCACGTCGGACGAATTACTCTCGCTAAAGTTAAAAGGCGCGTATACCGCATCTTTTTCACCGCTCCAGACATTTCCCGGCATCGAGCCCGGGAAAGATATCGAATTAAACCCGTTTAAAGGAATCTACTTCCTGGCCGAGGGAGATAAAGAAGCCCTGCAAACAACGATGGAAATTGCTAACGATCTGGAATCAAAGGTGCTTATCGTTGATAAAGATAAAAAAATCCATTATCATACAGCGGCTGTTTGTTCGTCCAATTTCCTCATAGCTATTTTAAAATTAGCGGAAAGACAATTACACAAAGCCGGTGAACCGGCGCAACCGGCGCCGGGGATAGAGATCATGTTCCCATTAATTCGGCAGACCCTGGAGAATGTCGCATACCGCGGGGTGGTGGAATCGCTCACCGGACCTTTTAAGCGGAAAGAGATGGGGATTATCCAAAAACATCTCGAACACCTGGAAGCAGATGAGGCCGTTCTTTATAAAGCATTGACAGAGTTCCTGGCAAAAGATTAAAAAGAGGTAAGTGGAAGATCAAGCTTATGGGTTATTATCCAAAATGTCCTGGAAAATCTCTTCCAATGCATAATAAGTTTTCATTGGGATTTGCTCCCTGGAATAATATTTTTTTATCAGGTTGAAGATATCTTCTAATTTCTTTATTTTCAAGTATTCGATCAGGAATTTAATATCTTCTAAATCGGAACTCTCAATCCCAAGACGCATGGAAATGCTTTTCATGGCAAGAAGGTACTCTGGGTCCGGAACATAGATAGCAATATTCTCAAATCTGAGGAATAATTTGTAATTGAATGAATCCGTGTTAATAAAACCTTTTACGGAATCATTCAACCAATCTGGCGATAATTGATGTCTTTCGGCAATTCTTTTGCTCAATTCATATATTTTACTTTTCGGTTGAAAAAGTGCGTCCACATCTTTTGTGCTGGGTCTGGAATTAAAAGCAAGCACCATCGCCGCCCCACCAAAAACGAGGATTTCTCCTTTTAAATTTTCCTTCCCCATTTCTTGAGAGAGTTCTTCCAGGTACATTAATATTTCTTCTTTGAGTAATTTTGCTGATGAGTTCATGCTCGTTGCAGCACATTCGAGGAGACAAAAATATTTCTTCTCCTGAAAGGTAAAGGACTTTCAGCGATTAAGAATGCTTTTAGCGATTCAAGACCACCCACAAAAAACGGTTCTTTCAACTGGTATTGTTTGGCCCAAACCCATTCAGGGATATCCATTTTATTTTGAAAACAAAGCTCTTCAACCATTGCCGCGATGTAAGCGGTATACTTGATATCGGTAATACCTTTAAAGGGGAATTTCTCCACCATCTTTTGTTTTTTACCCGGATCAGACCTATTGAATTCATCGATAAAGTCTGCCAGGATGTACTTTAGGTCTTCCATAAATGGATTATACATCGAAATGAACAAAATATCAAATTTCTTCAAGACTCATAAAAACGACCGGTGAATTCGGATTACGTTTCCGATTGTTGACTTTATTCGGTATTTATTTTAATATTGTGGCAGATGGAATAAAGGAAGGAGGGCAGGCAGAAAGTACCTCATCGGGTTCTTGACAATTCTTCCACTTTGGCTTAACATTAAACCATGGACAAAGAGCAAAACTTAAAACAAATCCCTTATGGGATTTCCAATTTTAAAGATTTCCAGGAAAAGAATCTCTATTATGTGGATAAAACCAGGTATATCCATAATATTGAAGAAAAAGGCTCTTATTTATTCTTCATCCGCCCCCGGCGGTTCGGTAAATCCCTTTTCCTTTCTATCCTTGAATCCTATTATGACATAAACGAAAAAGATCACTTCGAAGAGATATTCAACGGCGCCTATATCCGACAAAACCCGACCAAAGAAAAAAACAAATACCTGGTTCTGAAACTGAATTTCTCGATGGTGGAACCCAACACGACGAAAATAGAAGAATCCTTCCACAGTCATATCAGGAATGCCGCCAATTTCTTTGTAGATAAATATGGAAAATCCCTGGATGTCGATATAAAAACGGCAAAGAAGGATTTCGCTTCGGCCAATAGCGCGGCAACCTTGATGGATACATTTATAAATTATTTCAAGGAAAAGAAACAAAGATTATACGTTATCATCGATGAATACGATAATTTCGCCAATATCATTTTATCAACAATGGGGGAAAGGGAATATCTAAAAATAACCCATGATGATGGATTTCTCCGTTCATTTTTTAATGTCATTAAAGGCGGGACCACCGGGAGCGGCGCCCCTATTTCCCGGTTAATTATGACCGGTGTGTCGCCCATCACACTGGACGATGTGACATCGGGATTTAACATTGCTAAAAACATCTCTCTCCATCCCGACATCAACGAGATGTTGGGGTTTAATCGCGGCGAAGTGGAAACCATGATCGAATATTACAGGCAAACCGGGAAAATTCGCCACTCAACCCCGGAACTCCTTGAACTGATGAGTTACTGGTATAACCATTACCGCTTTTCCCCATATGCCAAAGAGGAAGTATTCAATTCCGTACAGGTATTGTACTTCCTGGGCGAGTATTTAATAAATTCCCAGATTCCCGAAATTCTCATCGATCGTAATGTCCGCATCGATTATACAAAACTCCGCCACCTTATTATTATTGATCGAAAAGGCGCCGCCACCGCCAAAACCAATGGGAATTTTTCCAGGCTCAAAGACATCATTGAAAATAAGTCGGTCCATACCATCCTTCAATCAGGGTTTTCCATCGATAAAGTAACCGAATCGGAAAACTTCTTCTCGCTCCTTTTTTATTTCGGTTTATTAACCATCACCGGTGTTACGCCCACCCATAAAAACATTCTCTCTATTCCCAATGAAACCGTCAAGCGCTTATACTATGATTACATTAAAGAGACCTATGATGAGACCGGCTTATTCAGTTTTGACCTGGATAAGTACGTTAATTTAATGGAGGACATGGCGGTTGAGGGTAAATGGCAGCCCTTGATCGAATACATTTCCGAACGTATGGCAGCATCCATTGGGCTGCGGGACTTAATCACCGGTGAAAAAGTGGTCCAGACCTTTTTAAATGTCTACCTGGGGTTAAGCGATTTATATTTTGTCCAGTCGGAAAAGGAAACCAATAAAGGGTTTTCCGACCTGGTGCTGGAGCCTTTTTTGCTTCAATATCCCGCCATTAAATACGCCTTCCTGGTTGAAATCAAATACCTTAGCGCCGCTGCCGCATCAAGCAAGACCAAAAAAACACTGCCGCCGGGAGCGGATGAGAAAATACAAATACTGCGTGAAGAAGCGGAAAACCAATTAAGACAATACAGCCTGGATGAGAAATTTCAAAAGACCATCGGTCAAACCACATTGGTGAAACTGGTACTGGTGTTTTGCGGTCATCGCCTGGTTTATAAAGGACAGGTAAGCTAAATAACGGCGCCAGGACACCAAGGATTTTTTATAATAAAACCCTTGGTGAACCTTTGTGCCTTGGCGCCTTGGTGGCCAGTTTTTATTTAACCGTTTCGATCTCCTTGACCGCTTCGGCGTACTCCTTTTCTTCCTTTTTACTCTTCCAGGCAATGCGTACCATCCAGAGGGTCAAAAGAATCAAAACCAGGAAAAGCCCCCGTGCGCCCCAGAGATAGGGATGACGAACAGCCGCTTCGCCTTTCATTAAGAATTTATCGATGGCTTCCTGGTAGATCCAGAATCCCAGTACCACCAGCATATAAACCGGCGTCACATATTGGATAATGAATTTAAAAATCCGGGGAATTTTCAGGTCGGCCCCGTGGTGCATTTCTTGCCAACCTTTCTTTACGCCGAATATCCAGGAGAAAATGATAATCTCGATGGTGGCAAACAGCACCAGACCGAGGGTCCCTGCCCAGAAATCCAGTTCATCCAGGAATCCGAATTTGAAGAATGCCACCACGAAAAACGTGGAAATGGCCATAACGGAAAAAACCACGTTGACGGCTTTGGAGCGTTTCCATTTAAATTCGTCTTCCAGGAAAGCGACGGCCGGTGAGGTCATGGCCACGGAAGACGTAATACCGGCGATAAAGAGCAGGAAGAACCACATGGCCCCGAAAAGCTGGCCGAGGGGAATCTTCTGGAATATCGTCGGGAGTGCGACAAAGCCCAGATTGAATGCGCCTTCGCTGGCGATTTGCTGGGTGCCGGCCAACCCGAAAAAAGTAACCGCTAACGGGATGGCAATGGTTCCGCCCAGGATGACTTCGGCAAATTCGTTGGTCATGGATGTCGTTAAACCGTTAAGGGTCACGTCATCCTTTTCCCGCAAATAGGAAGCGTAGGTATTGATGATTCCCTGACCCAGGCTCAGCGTAAAAAATATCTGGCCGGCGGCCGCCAACCACACCCCGGATTGGGTTAACTTACTGAAATCCGGGTTCCAGATAAAGGCCAGGCCATTGACTACATTTTGTTCGGGGAGGCTGGGGTCCGGGGTTCCCATGGTCAGGACGCGGATAGCCAGGATAACGCCGAAAACGAAAAGAACCGGCATGCCTATTTTTGCCAGGACTTCGATGCCTTTTGAAAGCCCGCGGTAAAGGAAAAAATAATTAAGACTCAGCGCGATAACGATAAAAATCAATATTGGAATCATGGAAGAAAAGGTCGCATTGTCGGCAGCTCCCTGGAAAGTTTTTAAGAAAGTATTCATGGCTTCCATGTTGGTTTTGCCGAAATATTTCCCGGTGGCGGAGAACCAGGCATAGCCCAGGGTCCATGATTCGATAAAGTTGTAATAGACCACGATAACAAAGGGCATGGAGATGCCCAGTGCGCCGATGTATTTCGCGGCTTTGTTTTTCCACATCAGGGAAAACATACCCGGTGTGGTGCCGTGGCCGTGGACGCCGCCGTAGCGGCCGATGGTCCATTCCACCCACATGAGCGGCACGCCCAGGAATATCAACGCGCAAAAATAAGGGATCATAAATGCGCCGCCGCCGTTGGCCGCGGCTTTGACCGGGAACCGTAAAAAATTTCCCAACCCGATGGCGTTCCCGGCCATGGCCAGGATCAACCCGATGCGCGACGCCCACTGCGCCCGGCCAGTGCCGGATATTTCCAGTACTTCCTTTTTCTTTTTAGCCAGCAGTACGCGGCTGAAGCAATATACGCTCAACCCGATGATGGTTGCCCATCCAATCACGATAAAAAACCAACCCCAATACGTCATGTTGCGTTCCTCCTTATTTTCGACGATTGTATTGATGATGATATTAAAAAACCAGGATACCGGTTTTTAACAGCGCACCTCATATCCAGCGGGAATTATAGCATCAAAAATATTCCAGTGCAAGATTGGCGGAATTTTTCTTGCATGACCCTTTTTCCCCAAAAAACTTCCGCTAAAAGAATGTCTGAACCACAGATGCCGCGGATGCCGCGAATGCCGCGGATTGAACAGCCCCCCGGGTTTAAGCGCTTTCCGGCTGAATAACGTTTTTCAGTAATTCGATTCTTTCGATAGGCAAATCGGTAAGTTCGGCAATAGTCTCAAGGTCTATGCCTTTCTTGATACAACCCAAAGCGAATTTCCACTTTTCTTTTTCTTCACCTTCTTTAACACCGATTTCTTTGCCTTCTTTAACTCCGATTTCTATACCGATTTCTTTGCCTTCTTTAACTCCGATTTCTATACCGATTTCTTTGCCTCTATCCAACAATTCCTGGAATACGGTTCCCATGATCGCACCTCCTTCTTTTAAAGCCTCAGAAACTGATTCCCGGAGTTGTTCAGCTTTCACATTGGTAACATTCGAACCTATATATACCAACAGCAACTCCAGGAATTGACTAAATTTATTTTTATCTTCGAACTCCCGGAACAATTGAAATATCTTCTTCAACTGTGACAATATCTCCGGGTGGAAAATATACCTGAACGCCATCAAGACAATCCGCAATTCCACTACTCCCCGGATATCCTCCTCAGGCATATGCGAAATGTCATATACTTCAAAATTAAACGAAGGGATATACTTCCTCAATGTCCCGGGAATATCGAAAAACGAAATAAAACTCGTATCCACGTCCCATTGTTGCTCCCCATGGTATATCAACAAAGGGATTATGACCGGCAATTTTTTACTCCCTTTATGATTTTCCACGTAGGTTTCCCAGATATGAGCCATATTTTTCAACAACTGCAGCGCAGGGAAATCCTTTTTCCAGCTTTTATGTTCAAACAAAAAATACAAATAGGCAGGATCAGCGTTAAGCCGGATCTGGTAAAGTACATCCGAGTAACAGCGCGCAAGTTTTTTGTCCACATAAGTGTCCTTCGATATGGTCAATGTCGAGAAATCCAGGTCTTTAGTGATTTCCGGGGGTAGGTATTCTTTGATAAAGCTTTCCGCCACGGTTTGATCGAAGGCGTTTCGGAAAAAGCCGTCATGGGAGAGGTATATTTTCGATTCGCTGTCGCCCGACTTTTCGGATTCGGCGGCTTCATTGAGTTCATTATCGCATTTTTGTTCTTCAGGCATGGTGCTATTATAAATATCTACGCCGTTTTTGTCAACAGGAGTTAGGAATTTTTCTTGCATGTCCCTTTTTCCCCTCACATAATGCCGCGATATGCAATTTGTGGGATTTAAGGTTTAAGGGAAGAAAGAAAAAAAATTGTCTGAACCCGGATATGCAAGATAAAAGGATGAACCAGGATGAGATTGAGGGTGATGACATTCTAAATTCTAAATAAACATCCCGGTCATCCCATCATCCAACTCATCCTGGTTCACCTACTTTTTACCGGGCATTTTTTTCTTTAGACGCAATGCATTGTGCATTAGGTCATGCAGGTCTGTTCAAGTGTAGAACAAATGGGGGGGATAGTACATCGTCCACCCCACGTAAAGATAACCCCACCCTTTGGCGCTGCCATTTCAACATTGTCCAGGATTGAAATGGTCTCTTTCCTCAGTTCAAGCTTTTTGTTGATTTTTTTGACTTTCATTTTATTCTCCTTAATTTTTTAATTTTATCATTTTTCTTTGACAAAGACTTCTTTACCGTTGAAAACAATGGCCAGTTTTTTTATATTGGAGATGCCGCTTTCAAGGAGTTCGGTTTCGTATTTTTTATCTTCGATTTGTTTTAAGGCGGATTTTGCAGCGGTTTCCACGGTTTCGTTTTTCCTGGTTTTTTTAAACTCGATGATATATCCTAATTTTGAAACATCTCCCGGTACGATCATAATATCATATCGACCATACCCGCTCTCTCGATTGCTTTTGACCCGGTAGGCGGGGGCAAGCCAGAGTAATAAACCCATAACAAAAGCGTGATAAACTTTTTCCGGGTCCCCGGCCACATCGAAAAAACTCATGGATGCGGCGACATATTCGGAAAATATTTCCTCGAAAACGTCGATATCCCCTTCTATTAGCGCCTTGAGCATGATCTCCAATTTCTTGTTTTCGATTTTTGAAGTGAAATAGCTTTCGATAATGCGGGTATAAGTGATGCGCACTTCCCTATTGGGAATGGACAGGGAATAATAGACTTTATCGGCGATATCATCCCTTCTTTTGGCGGAGGGCTTTAAATACCCGCCCATCAACAGGAAACTCCAGAGAAGATTCTCCCTGGTAAAAACATCTTTCAGGACGATATCTTCTTCAATGACTTTTTCAACACTTTGGCCCTGGACCAGTTGTTCCAATTCTTCCTTAAGTTCTATTCCTTCTTTTGTTAATAGAGTTTCCACGATCCGGTTGTCGGAGGTATTGATCCAGTAGGGCTGGAATTCTTTGCTTTCGCCGGCAAGGAAGTTAACGATGGACCAGGGGTTATAAATCGTTTCTTTGCCGAAGGTGTAGCCGTTATACCATCGTTGGACCTGGTCATATAAGTGGAATACATTAAAGTCTTTCAGCATTTTTTCAACTTCTTTTTCCGTGAACCCGAATTTATCGTCGAATTCTTCCGCCAGCAGGGTAAATACGCCGGGGTTGTTGAGCCCGGAAAAAATCGATTCCCTGGCAATGCGCATAATACCGGTAATAACGCTTTTTTCCAGGTATTGGCCGGTATCTTTCAGGCCGCCGCTCAGGAAATTCCGGGTAAAACTGATAATTTCGTCATAATAGTCGTTGATAAAGCCGGCGTGAACCGGGGCGTCGTATTCATCGATCAAAATCACGACCCGTTGGCCGTAATAGCGATTCAGGAATATTAGCAATTTTCCCAGGCTGTTTTCATAATCGCCGATATTCCCTTCCAGTGTGATGATCCTTTTAAAATAATCCAGTTCATGGGGCAGCAGAATTTTCCCGTCAAGCAAGTAATAATGGCGGGCATATTCGTCCTGGATAAGTTGTTTTATCTTGTAAAGACAGGCGTCCCAGCCGGGTACTTTAACGTCTTTAAAGGTTAAAAATATAACCGGGTATTTGCCCATTTTTTCCAGGTATTTCTCACCGGCATTTTCAATAGCCAGGGAATTGAACAGGCTTTTATTGGGATTGTCCGTTTGCGGCGCGTCGGGCCGCTGATTCCCCGGGGAAGCGGGGGCGGCAATGGTGGCGGCGGCCAAAGGGGGGTACGGTTTCGCGGATTCGGCGCAGCAGTCGTAATAATATTTCAGCATGGAGATATTGAGGGTTTTGCCGAAACGCCTGGGCCGGGGAAGGAGTATAATCAAATCGCCCCGGTCGATAATTTCTTTGATAAAAAGGGATTTATCCACGTAGTAGAAGTTGCCCGTGATTATTTTTTTAAAGTCGGATTCGCCGACGGCCAGTACTTTCATCGCTGTATCCATTATCGTTCACCACCGCGGAAAGTATATCACATAATGCCGCGATATGCAATTTGTGGGATTTAGGGGAAATGGATTTTTTTGACTATCCCGATTTTTTCCCACTTATTGAGAGCGGGCGACGATGCCCAGTTTTTCTCTCATTTGCGGGTCGTCTACCAGGGCGGCGGCCAACACATTGATATACCGACGCATCCATTTCAAATAAACCGAGTAGGCGCTATTTTTCGCCGCCGTAGCCCGTTGGGCTTCGGCCATGGCGTTTTTGTGGGCCGTTTCCGCCGTTTGGGTGTTAATAAATGCCTGCTTTGCCTCATCTATCATTACCTGGGGCACGCCCACTCCCGCCAATAGCCCGGTTACCGCCGGAAGATCCCCCAATCTTTTGAAAAAGTACTGGTTGGCTTCCGACCAGGGTCCGTAGGCAATTTTCGTCAAATCCTCCGGTTTCAGATTGGCCAGGGTATTGGGGTCGTCTCTTAAGACCAGGCGGAGCGCTTGCGCGATGCGCGAGTTTTTTTGCCTGGACACTTTCATTAAGTCCAGGAATATCGTGTGGGCATTCAACTGCGCGGTAAACGCCGTTTTCTGCGCCTCATAGGCTTCGTTAAGGGCATCGAAATAAGCCTGGCCCTGGGCTATCTTCCCCGCGCCGTATCCCACGCTTGCCGCATCGGCTTTGAGTCCGGGGTCGTCGGCCGAGAGTTTGAGGGTATTTCTACCCACGGCCAGTTCTGTTTCAAAAGCTTCGCCGGAGTTTCTTCTTTTATTCGTTTTTTTTGTATCGTCCGGGGTGGTTTCGCCCGGGGTAGTTTGTTTGGAATTTTTCTTTTTAGTCATTTTTAAATCTCCTTATAATTATTTTACGGGAACAAGGTCCGGTAGTATTGCCGCTTCCGATGGCCGGGAAGCGATATAAAGACCCCTTTATGTCTCTTCCGGGGGTCGGGAAACGATCTAAAGACCCCTTTATGTCTCTTCCGGGGGTCGGGAAACGATCTAAA